>NZ_BAAGGP010000014.1:0-44377 GCF_054658615.1 Pseudolactococcus yaeyamensis | reverse complement strand
CTGAGCCACTGATTGACATTGAACCATCTGATAAAACAATCATCGGCAATAAACTGGTTAAAGACATCAAGTACACCTATCAAGGCAAAGCCCTCACACTCAACAAGAATGGTATTCTTGAACTTGATGGTAAAGTCTTTGAATTACCAGTAGATGGCTACATTGAAGCGACTGGTACGCTTGAAAAACTAGCTGATGGAGAAACTCACGCTGACGAAATCACGGTCAAAGCCAAAGGCAAAAACAGCGGTAAGACCGTTAGTGATAAAGACAAATGGTACGGTGTAAAGGAAAAAACGCCTGAAACACCTAAAAAGCCTGAACCTCCCAAAACACCAGAAACACCTGCTAAACCCAATCTACCCATGACAGGCGAACAAACAGCGATTATCGGTTCAGTTGTCGGTGGACTGCTTGTATTATCTATCACTGCCTACAAGCACAAGGTCATTATCCAAGCTCTAGCAAGCGTTAAGGATAAAATCAAGAAGTAGACCCTAGACATAAAATAGGGGCATTAGAAAGCCTAGAATGAGTTTCTAGGTGGCGTATCTTAGTTTAAAGGTAAAACCACTTACTATAAGTGATTATAGGTTCAACTCCTATGAGATACATAAATTGAAAAAAGAAAGGGGGAGACCTATGGATATAAACAATTTTCCTGATATTTTGGTGGATAAAGAGTATTTGATTGATAATTTCTTTCCGTCATTCAAAATGAAAACGTTAGAGAAATACTTGACAGCTATCAGAAAAACACCAGAATTTGAAGATATTTTAACACGTTCAAGCACACGAAAAACGCTAATCAATCCGAAAGGCTTTTTTTTATATCTCAAATATAGAGAAAGCAAGATGTATCAATAAAAATGGTATAATTAGTTTATTCAACTAATGATATACCAAGAAAGGTGGGTATATTGTTTTACAGAAAAACAAGTAACGGCAAGTATCGTTATTACGAAAAATATTATGACGAAAGTGAGGGTAAATGGAAACAAGCGACAATTACGCTAAATTCCAAAACCAGACAGGCACAAGGCGAAGCGAGACGAAAACTTGAAGCTAAGATTGAAAAGAAATTGCTTGAAGATGATGTCAGTAAAAGACTAGGACAAAAAGCTAACACGATAACCGTTAAAGAGGTTTACGAGGAATATACGCTTTTTCGAAAACAAGAAGTTAAAGATAGCACATTTTTCACACAAGAGAAAGCTGTAAAAAGCGTTCTGGTAGATATTTTGGATAAACGGATAAAAAGTATTTCAAATGGATATTTTCAGAAATTCTTTATGTCAAGTTCAAATTCACTTACTTACAAAAGATTACAAAAAACAATCATCAGCTCTTTTTTTAAATATGCGATAAAAATTGGTTATATTGACCACAATCCGATTGATAGAGTTGAGTTACCTAAACAGAGAAAAAAGATTGAAGAAATTGAAAGAAAACGGGCTAAATTCCTATCAAGGGAAGAAATGGTGCTATTTAAACAATCATTTGGTGTTTCCTCTAGTGAGATAAGAATGAACCTCTTAATTGAATTTATGTACTTTACAGGTTTACGTGTTGGCGAGGCAATCGCTTTGATGTGGGAGAATGTCAACTTAGATGAACGTACAATCCATGTTAAATATAATTTAGATTCTCATAGTGCCAAGTTAAAAGAATTTAAGTTGACTTCTCCTAAAACAGAAGATTCTTATCGGAAAATTTCAATCAATACAAGATGTGTTGAGATATTGAGTGAGATAAAAGCGATGAACTTAAAAATTAAACCATTAGACCAACGTTTCATTTTTTTAAGCAATACAGGCAATTTGATATTTCCTAAGAGTTTGAATACCTATCTTAAAAAAATTGGAAAAATAGCTTGTATTGATTAAAAAAACCCAGAAGACTTTTCAAGTCACATGTTAAGGCATTCGCATATAAGCCTGCTCACAGAATTAGGTGTCCCTATTAAGGCTATAATGGAGCGTGTCGGGCATAAAGATGAAAAGACCACCATTCAGATTTATACTCATGTGACAGAAAAAATGAAGTCAGATGTCAGTAATAAATTGGAAAATATTTAACTCAAAAAACTAACCAAGAACTAACCAAAAGTTGTGGTTAGCGTGGAGAATGATGGAGAACGTGAGAGAGATTAAATGTTGTACAACTCCAGAAATAAAGGCTTATCGGGTACCTTAGAGAACATGAGAGAGGGGAGGTATGGTATAATCACGCTATATCAAAATTTAATTATTTTTTCTTCAAAAATGATAGTCCTGATAGTTTAGATTGTAAAATTTCAAAATAGGCTGCGACAACTATGATGGCACCTGTTGCGACATATTGCCAAAAACTATCAACGCCCACGACCACCAAGCCAACTTTTAAAGTACTTAGCAAGATGGCACCCAAGAATGTACCAATGACACTGCCACGACCGCCAGATAATGAGGCTCCCCCAATAGCTGTTGCCGCAATCGCATCCATTTCATACGCTTGACCTGCAGTAGGTTCCCCACTCCCCAAACGTGCTAACATCACCATTCCTGCTAATGCTGCTGCAATCCCACAAAAGGCATATGCTAACATTTTAGTTCTATCAACATTTACGCCTGATAAACGAGTTGCTTCTTCATTGCCACCAATTGCTAATAAAAATGTGCCAAACTTTGTAAATTTTAGTAAGATGAAACAAATTACCGCAAATATTATCAAGATGAAAATTGCTGATGAAATGTTTAAAAAAACAGCACCATCCATCAAATTCCTAAAGGACTTCGGAATATTTAAGACTGGCCAACCTCCTGTAATGATATAGGCACATCCTCGGTAAACGCTCATTGTCCCAAGGGTTGCAATAAATGGTTGTAGTTTCATTTTTGTAATAACTATCCCATTAATCGCTCCCAAAACAGCGCCAACGATACAACCTGCTATAATTGCTACTGGTGCCACTAAGCCTTGAACTAAAAAGTTACCAATGACGACAATCACAACTGCAAATATTGAACCAATCGATAAATCAATGCCGCCTGTGATAATAACAAAAGTAACACCGAGCGCTAATAGACCATTTATCGTGCTTTGATCAATGATATCCATATATATTAGAATAACTGATATAGATTGGGTTGAGCATTGTAAAAATAACGAACATCATCAAGATAGCAACAACCAGACTAAGTTCTCTTCCAAAATTTTTTAACATCTCAACTAACCCCCATCGCATATTGTAATAATATTTCTTCGTTTAAGGCTTTATTTTCCATTTCAGCTACTTTTTTGCCTTCCCTAATCACAAGCACCTTATCACTTAGACCAATCACCTCAGGAAGTTCTGAGGAAACCATAATAATGGCCTTCCCTGTTGCAACCAATTCTTCAAGCACTCGATAAATTTCAAATTTGGCATTAATATCAACACCTTTAGTTGGTTCATCCAAAATAATAATCTCAGCATCTGATGATAACCATTTAGAAATCACAACTTTTTGTTGATTGCCACCACTTAAATTTTTAGTCAAATATAACGGGTCTTTTTGATTATAATGCAAAGTCTCAATGTATTTTTCAGCATCTTTCTTTTTCTTGTTCTTACTGACAAAAGCAAAATTCAAAAATTTATCCATTTTAGTAATTGAAATATTATCCATATTATTAAAATTGCTTAAAAATCCCTGTCGTTTGCGATCCTCTGGAATGAGCCCAATGCCAAATTCAAGTCCATTTTTGGGTGTCGTAATCTTCACTGGCTTTCCTCTGATGAGAATCTCGCCTGAATCAATAGACTCAGCACCAAAGATTGACCTCACAATTTCTGTTCTCTTTGCACCAACTAAACCAGATAAACTAATGATTTCACCTTGGTGTAAGACAAAGGAAATATCCTGAAATTGGCCATTTTTACAAATGTTTTTAACTTCTAAAACCTTCTTAGCCTGATTATAGTCAAAAGCTGGTCTTTGTCGTTTCGCAAAACTTGCGACATCACGTCCAACCATTAACTGAATGAGCTCTTTTTCATTGATCTCACTCATTTGAACTGTTTTTACAAATTCACCATCTCTGAAGATAGAAGCTTGATCACAAATCTGAAAGATTTCATCCAATTTATGACTCACATAAATCAACGTAATCCCTTCTTTTTTTAAATCTGCTAAGACATCAAACAAAGCATTGATTTCATGGCGAGATAATGAAGCTGTCGGTTCATCTAAAGAAATAATCCTTGCTTTATGATACAAGGCTTTTGCGATGGCAACCATCTGCATTTGGCCTGTACTCAAATCACCTGCCCGTTCCTTTTCAGAGATATGACATTTCAGTTTATCTAATAGCTCTCTTGCCATTTTATTGATCAATGCTTTGTCTACCAAGCCTGATTTTTTCTTTGGCTCATAGCCCAATACGATATTTTGAGCAACGGTCAATTCTGGAATTAAACTAACCTCCTGATGGACTTTTGAAATGCCATAGTTGATTGCTTCTGTCGCATTTTTAAACTGAGCCTTTTCCCCCTCAACAGAAAACTCGCCATCATAGTCGGGATAAATGCCATGCAGTATATTGAGCAATGTTGATTTTCCAGCACCATTTTCACCTAAAAGGGCATGAACCTCTCCTTTTTTAACTGAAAATGAAATATCATTTAAGGCTCTGACACCCGGAAATGTCTTGCCGATATGGTTAAATTCAATAATATTTTTCATCTATACACTCCTATTATCATAAGGTCATCTCTAAAATATTATTTAAACTGCATACCTTCCCAGCCAACAATTTCTTCTACTGTCTTGTTGACATTTTCACTATCAATTAATGCTTGTGGTGTCCACACAACACGAGGAATTTCTTGTCCTGCCAACTTACGCATTGTCATCTCAACAGCAATTTGACCACCTAATTTTTGAACTGAATCGACTGTTGCATCCAATTCGCCTTTTTTAATACTTTCATACGCTTCGCTTGTACCATCAACACCCATGACAATGATATCCTTGCCTGAGGAATTAACAGCTTCCTGAACACCCAAAGCCATCACATCATTATTAGCGAAAATTGCTTTTAAATTTGGATGCGTTTTAATCCAAGTTTCAGCAATGTTTTTGGCCTTTGCTCTATCCCAATCGGCATTTTGTTTTTCAACAATATCAATTCCAGGTGCATTTTCTTTTATATAGTTTTCAAAACCAGCAGTTCTTTGTTTTGCCGCAAAGACTTTTGGCATCCCAACAATGATTGCCACCTCTCCTTTGCCATCTAATTTTTTGGCTAACCATTCAGCAGGTAACTCACCTTGTTGGATGGCTTTTGGTCCAACAAAATTATTAGCTTCTGCAATCAGTCCGTCATAAACATTAATTGTTGGAATGCCTTTTTCTTCAGCTTTAGTTACCCCAGGGCCTAAGTTGCTATCTGAAATAGGAGATAAAAGTAATGCGGTATATTTTTTATTAATCATATCCGAAACAATAGCCAATTGACCTTGCTCATCACTTTCTTGTTGTGCGCTTTTTACATCAATTGAAACATCATAACCATTATCTTTAAAGACACTTGCCCCTGTTTCCAAGCCATCCTTAATATTGCGCCAAAATTCATTAGTAAAGGATTTCGCAACACCACCTAATTTAACTGTTTTAGAATATTCTGGAATCGCTCCCAATTCTTTAACCAAGTCAGCATAATAAATGCCATCAGCAGTATCTGGATTAAAAGCAGCAACTTTGTCTGACTTATCCGCACTATCTTTTGATGATTCTTCTGGTTTAGTACAAGCTGATAGTCCAAGCATGGCAACAAATAAACTTCCGACTACAAATTTTTTATTCAACATAATTTTCCTCCTCGAAATGTGTTCACATATCCACGAAACTAAGTTATTAATTTTTGATTGATTTAGTTAATAAATAGCACCGCAGGCTAACCTTTTCACCTAAAAAATATTCTAAGTCACTGACTTCAAAATACTTGCTATCTTACTAGCTCTTCTTACACTATCTAGATATTAGTGCTTAAGCTTTTTCTAAATTAGTATTGTCATACCTCCTCCTGACCAATCTTACATATCTACAATAAAATAACATCTAATTTCGATAGTCGATTCTAGTTTAGCTACTATCAACTAGCAATACTGAACCCCTATTATCAATGGTTGCCGTGTCCATATATCTTAAATTATCCACTGCTTTGGCTCTCTGCCGATTAAATATGCCATGTCTTGTCATAAAACTCACTCCCTTTCATTTTTTCAAGTGTTGGCATGCCACCTTGTGCGCCAAAATATTGAACAGAAATAGAAGCTGCTAAATTTCCAAATTTAATAGCGCTTTCAATTTCTAGCTCATTGAGAAGTGCATAAGCAAAAGCACCATTAAAAGTATCTCCCGCCCCTGTCGTATCAACTGGTTTAACTTTAAACGCAGGCACTAAAATTTCTTTTTTACCATCATGATAAGCCACACCTTTTGAACCTAAAGTAACAATCAATTTTTGGGGATATTTTTTCAATACAGCCTCCCTCGTCAAATGAGGAAAAATTATCTCCAATTCATGTTCATTCGGTGTTAAATAAGTAATTTTATCAATCAAATCTTCACTTATTTTTCTTGCCGGAGCAGGATTGAGCAAGACTTTAACATGATGTTCATCACAATATTTGATAATCGCTTCGTTTGTCTCTTGCGGAATTTCATGTTGCAACACAACAAGCTCACTATGCTTTAATAGTAACCAGAAATCATCTTTTAGATTTTTGACTGTCATCTCATGATTAGCACTAGGTACGACGATAATTCGATTATCATTTTCAAATAAAATAATATGAGCAGTTCCAGTCGGTTGCGGTACCGTTCCCACAAAATCAACATTGACCTGATGATTGACCAAATTTTCAATAACCGAAGTCCCATTACTATCCTTACCAACTGCACCCACCATAAATGGTCTAGCACCTAATCTCCCCAAAGCTACAACTTGATTGGCTCCTTTACCACCAAAAGTGATATCAAATGATCTCCCAAGTACGGTCTCCCCTGAATTCGGCACAACATCAGTACTAATAATATTGTCTATCGCCAGACTTCCAATCACTGTTACATTCTTCATTGATTACCTCCTTGTCGTTTCTCTTTCTACATATATCACTGGTAATATAATCTTTTTATTTTTGACAGACTCTCTATTAATTAAAGCATGAGGTAACTTGGCAGCTTTCAAGGCAATTTGATAAGCTGGCTGTCTAATCGTTGATAGAGGTGGGGATAAAAACTTACTCATTGGTATGTCATCATAACCAATAATCTGAATATCTTGTGGAATACTTCAATTTCTTTTTGAACTTCATGGAGTAAGGCAATCGCATGAATGTCACTTGGACAAATGATGCTATCAATCTCTTCAAATTGGCTAAAAACTGCTTTGGCCTCTTGAACTACGACAGCAAAATCAAAAGATTGGCTTTGGTAAAGTTCAAAATTAACTTTACCTTCAGGATCTAACACTGTCCCTCCTTTTTATATGGTACCGCTCCCATATTGTTTAAAAACTATATCCTGAACAAAATATAGCGCTTACATTTTCGTTTGTCAAGTCTTTTTTAAAATATCCTTACCTAATTCAAATCATCTCCATAAAATACAACGAGCGTTCTAAAATCACTAACTCATTTTCATCATTAATATCATAGAAAAAAACAGTATTTACCCATTTTACAGTCTAATATCACAATATATTACAAAAAAACAGTCCCAAAATTGTGGACTGAATCTTATGTTTTTAATAAAACGTCTAATTCAAAGACTTTCTTATCTTTATTTCGCTGCTGCGTAAAGTTCGTTGACTTTAGCCCAGTTGACAAGTTCAAAGAATGCTGCGATATAGTCAGGGCGAACATTGTGGTATTTGAGGTAGTAGGCATGTTCCCAAACATCCAAACCAAGTACAGGTGTTTCGCCATCTGAAATCGGATTGTCTTGGTTGGCTGTTGATGTCACTTTAAGCTCACCATTAGCATCTACTACCAACCATGCCCAGCCGCTACCGAAACGACCTGTTGCAGCTGTTTTAAAGGCTTCTTTGAAGGCGTCAAAGTCACCAAATTCAGCTGCGATAGCTTCGCCAATTGCACCAGTTGGCGCACCACCAGTATTTGGTGCCAAGATTTCCCAGAAGAAGCTGTGGTTAACATGACCACCACCATTGTTTTGAACGACAGTCCGAATATCAGTTGGTACAGCGTTCAAATCTTTAACGAGTTCAAGCGCTGATTTGTCAGCCAATTCAGGATGTTTATCAATCGCTACGTTCAAGTTCGCCACGTAAGTTGCGTGATGTTTGTCGTGGTGCAATTTCATTGTTGCTTCATCGAAGAATGGTTCGAGTGCATCATATGCGTAAGGTAGTTCTGGAAGTGTGTGTGCCATGTTGGTACCTCTTTCTTTAATTCTCTAAGCGATGAGTGATGAGTAATATTATACCTTCATTCTACCTCAAAAGATGAAATAGCGCCAACATTTAGATTGCAAATTTTAGCTTTTATGAACACTCAAAAAAACGCAAGAGATGTGGTTTCATCTTGCGTTTTCGTGATTATCATTTCTTTTACTGATTTTTACCTTCAAGGACAATGTCTTCAGCGGTAATATCACTACCAAAGAAATCTTTCAGGGTTGCGTCATAGTCTTTGGCAAAAAAGCCATCTTTACCGAGTGTTTCAAGCTCTTTATTAACCCAATCAAGCAAGGATTGATTCCCTTTTTTGATGCCCGGGTTAATTGTTGCAACCTCTCCAAGTTCTTTAATACCTACTTCAAACTCTGGATTTTCTTTCACCCAAGCATACAAGTAGCTATTATCATCAGCAATGGCATCCGCACGACCGTCTTTCAAGGCTTGGAATTGCTGCGTTTTAGATTCGTATTTTTCAAGTGTCACCTCAGATTGTTCCTTAATAAAGTAGGCTTCTGCTGTGGTGCCTTTATTAACAATGACTTTCTTACCTTTGAGCTGTGCCACGTCTGTGATAGCCTTATCTTTAAGACTTGCCACACCGATGGCCACCTTCATGTAGGGATTAGCAAAGTCAATCACTTTTTCACGCTCAGGTGTTTTGGTAAAGTTGGCAAGGACAAGGTCAACTTTATTGGACTTGAGAGCATCGACACGTTCTTCTGCATTGACAATGACATATTTTACTTTAACGCCTAAATCTTTCGCAATTTGATTGCCAAGATAGACATCATAACCCTGATTTTTGCCGTCAGCATCTAAATAACCATAAGGCGATAAGTCACCAAATACGGCAATTTTGACTTCACCTCGTTTTTTGATGGCTTCAACGCTGGATGAATTTTTATCCTCTGAAGTACCCTCTTTTTTAGATGAGCTACACGCTACAAGCGAAAGGGCTACCCCTGTAACTGCTAAAATACCGACTGCTTTTTTCCAAATTTTCATAATATATTTCTCCTCTATCTTATTTATTAATTAATATGCTAAACTAGATAAAAATTGTTTGACGCGGGGGTTGTCTTCTGTTGTAAAGAAGGCTTCTGCACCTGTCTCAACGAGAATTTGACCTGCGTCCATAAAGATAATGCGATCAGCGACTTGTCTGGCAAAATTCATCTCATGCGTGACAATCAACATGGTCATGCCTTCCGAGGCTAGATCTTGAATGACACTCAAGACTTCTCTCACCATTTCTGGGTCAAGGGAGGCTGTCACTTCATCAAAAAGTAAGACTTGCGGCTGCATGACCAGACTTCTGACAATGGCTACCCGTTGTTTTTGCCCGCCTGATAATTCACGGGGATAGCTTTCAGCCTTATCAGCTAAGCCAATCCGCTCTAAAAGGGCAAGAGCTTCTGATGTGACGGCTGCTTTGTCACGTTTCTGAACTTTTAAGGGGCCTAGTAAAATATTATCTAGCACCGTTAGATTAGGAAAGAGATCGTAGGACTGAAACACCATCCCTATCTCTGGACGAATTTTCTGCCAAGCAAGTTCGCTGAGTTCTAAAGTGTTGTCCTTGAAAATAATTTCTCCGCTGTCAATCGTCTCTAAGCCATTGAGCGTGCGAAGCAGCGTGGATTTGCCGCTACCGGATGGGCCTAGTAAAACGAGTACTTCACCTTTATCAATAGCAAGGGAGACGCCTTTTAGAATCTCGCTTTTGCCAAATTTTTTATGGATTTTTTGGGCTTCTAAAACACTCATGGGCGTGCCTGCCTTTCTAGGCGTTTAGCTAATAGCGATAAGGGCCAACAGAGGATGAAATACAGGAAGAAAATGAAGCCGTAGACCCAAAGTGAGGCTGTCGGGATTTTAATCGTGTAATTTTCGATAATTTGCTGGCCGACCTTTATCATCTCTGGTACGCCAATGATCAAGAGAATGGAGGTCGTTTTAATCACGCGCGTCACTAAATTCAGGGTTGCGGGGATTACAAGTGGTAGGCCTTGAGGTAAGTAAATATAGCGATATTGTTGCCATCTAGAGAGACCCAGCGCACGTCCAGCGTCAATCTGTGTTTTTGGCACGCTAATCAAAGCTGACCTGACGATATCACTCATCTCAGACGAAATCCAGAGGACAAAGACGAGTACTGACACCGTAAATTGACTGATATCAGTGTTCAAGGCTTCTGGTAAAATGTAGTAAAAAACAAAAAGTAAAACGAGTAAGGGCATGATTCTGAAAATTTCCAGATAGAGCTTGAAAATCAGTTGAATCAGCCTTGAATGGGATGTTCTGAGGATGCCAAACAATATGCCTAGCAGTAAGCCAATCACTAAAGATGCGAGCGAAATTTTGGCAGCCAACCACATACCACCCAAAATTCGGGAGAGGTTGGTCCCATCAAAAAGGATGTCAAGACCCGAAGATGCCATGGCGAACTCTCCTTTCGATATAAGTGATGATGAGCGACAGCGGAATTAAAATGACGGCATAAGAAATGACCAACATCAGCAAATACTCTCGTGTCAAATAATACATACCGATCAAATCTCGTGTCACATTGGTCAAATCCATGATGGCAATGGCCGAAAAGACGGAGGTTTCTTTCAGTAAGAAAAGCACATTCGCGCCAACTGCAGGGACACTATTGGCAAAACCTTGCGGGAAAATAATGAAACGTGCTAATTGAAGTCTGGTCAAGCCAAGCGCACGACCACTTTCCACTTGAATTGTCGCAACTGAGTCAATCCCACCACGGAGAGCTTCACTCATATAGCCACCACCCAAAAAGGCTAGACCCATCATCCCAACCGTTTCTTTTTCCAGATGAATTCCAATGCGCGGTAAACCATAATAGAGGAAAAAAAGCTGAATCAACAAGGGCGTATTGCGTGATAACTCGGTGTAAGCACTAGCAACTTGTCTCAAAACTGGCAGTTTGAAATAGATGACGAAACTTGAAATCACCCCAATGATTAAAGCAAGTAGGATACCGACACTTGCAAGTTTTAAAGTAATCCCCATAGCATGTAAATACTGTGGTAAAGCTTCACGCATCATTTGACTATCCATATCCCCTCCTTTATTTAAAGTTTAAGCTAATGTCTGGTAGACACGTATCGCTTTCAGTTTCATACTTTACCATATTTCTCTTACCATTCTAACGCTGAACAGCTCGTTCAGCCTTAAAAATAATAAAAGGTCGTGATAGAAAATTCTAATCACGGCCTTTCGTTTTAACGTCAAAACATATTTTGAGATGACAGTCGGTTGAGTTGTCTAAAAAAAGCATCATTTTCTTCAGCTTTTCCAATGGTAAGCCGTATCCAGTTTGGATAACCATATTCTGCGCCACCACGAACCAAGATACCCTTAGCTTTTAAAGCCGCAACAATTGGAGCCGTCTCTGTCTTAAAATTGACAAGAATAAAATTTGTTTGTGATGGTATCACTTCTAGCCCATGTTTAGCTAATACTTTATAAAAGTTAGCACGCTGTCCCGCATTTAAAGCGATTATTTTTTGGGTATGTTCGATATCAGCTAAACTGGCAGTCGCAGCTTGTAAACTCAACCGATTCATATTAGGTGGTACTTTCAAGCCAAATAATTGATGAATGATTTGAGGATTAGCCATACCATAACCAATTCTAAGCGATGCGAGACCGTGTACTTTAGAAAAGGTTCGCAATAAGATAACATTAGGATAGGTCTTGATAAATTTAAGACTGTCGCTAGCATCATGTGAATTTGCATATTCGATATAAGCTTCATCAAGAACAACCAAGATATTTTTCGGAACTTGTGCCAGAAAAGTTTCAAGTTCTTGATGCGCTAAAAATGTCCCTGTTGGATTATTAGGATTACAAATCCAGATAATATCCGTTTGGGGTGTTATCGCTTGTCGGATAGCCTCCAAATCAAAACCATGCGCAGCAGTAAGTGGCAATTCTAGCAAGTCTCCACCATTTACCACCGTCGCAACACGATACCAATCAAAAGTCGGGGCACAAGTTAGAGCCGTATGACCTGCATTTTGATAGACACTAGCAATCAAGGAAATCAGGTCAAATGAGCCATTCGTTACCAAGATTTGATCATTTTCAAGGTCAAAATATTGCGCAAGTGCACGCCTTAAAGGCTGTGCTTCAACATCAGTATATTGCGATAAGTTAGAAAGTTCATCAAGAATTGCTGTCGCGACTTGACTGGACGGCCCATAATTATTTTCATTGCGATCTAGTTGTATGAGCTCTTGTTTTTGTGTCAAGACTGGTAACTCACGTTTGACATACTTACTTTCGTAAGCTGCGAGTGTCTGCTTTATTCTAACTTCTGTCATGTCCAATCCTTTCTACGAATTCACTCCGGGAATTCTTGAAACTTGACCTGCGCTAATCGCTCCGTCCAAGCGGGGTCATTCGCGAACAAAAGTCCGCTCAAAGGCTTTCGATGAATTCACTTCGGGAATTCTTGAAACTTGACCTACGCTAATCGCTCCGTCCAAGCGGGGTCATTCGCGAACAAAAGTCCGCTCAAAGGCTTTCTTATTTATTCTTTTTCACTAGGATTGATGGCATAATCACCTTCAAAATATGACTTACTTAACTTAGCAATCGTACCATCATCATATAATTTTTTGATGCCTGCATTGACAAGATCTCGAATTTCTTTGCCTTTTTCAGTCTTAGGGAAAATGTAGTAAGAAAACGCAGAACGTTCTTTGACATCAGCAGCTGGAATTTCAATTACCTCAAGATTTAAGCCCTGCGCTTTAACTTGAGACTTAGCAATAATCGCACTTTCAAGTTTGAAATCTATTTTACCAGACTCAACATCACGAAACTGCTGAATTTGATCCGCTTCCGTATACTCTAATTTGACAGACGTTTCAGGATGTTCCTTATTATATTTTTCAATCATTACGGTATAGCTGACAGCTGGCTCACCTTCAGTTGATTTTCCTCCAATATCATTCAAATTTTTGATATTAGAGCCTTTTGGCACAATTAAGGCTAATGGATTTCTATAAATAGGATCTGAATAATAATATTTTGCTTCCCGATCAGCTGTTTTAGCAAATGAATTGGCACCAATTTGATAGCGATCAGAATCTAGTCCCGCAAGAACAGAAGGAAATTCCGTTTTATCAAATTTTATCTGATAGGCATCCTGACCTTTAAAAATCTCGCGAAGTAAATCAATATCAAGGCCTTTGAGTTTCCCATCTGCATCATCAACATAAGTATAAGGTTTGGGATAAGCGCCAGTCCCAACAACAACTGTTTCTTTCTTCTTATCGGTGCTACTACCATTACTTTTAGTACAAGCTGTGGCAAAAACTGCAAATACTGCAATGATTGCTAAACCTAGGGTTACTGTTTTTAATTTCTTCATTCTATCTACTCCTTAATTAAGATATTGCGGCGACTATTTATCTATTTCCCTAACACTTACGCAGTTATGAGCAACATTCTAAAGCTTCTCAGTCAAACTTTAGAACGCAATGTCTTCTCTATTTTCTCGTTAGTGGTGAACATCGCTTGCGCTAATCTTTCTGCATCCTGCGTTAGGGGCAATGCTTCATAAATACTGCCAAATTTATCAATCACAGTTTCGGCTAATGCTGCGACTTGCTGTTTGTCATTAAAACCTAAATCCGATAAGGTCCAAAGATTATTGAATTGACCGAATAAAGCCAATTTATCTTCTGTTAATTGCCCTTGTACTTCATCTTGTAAAAGCAAGCCAAAGCCGACTAATTCGCCATGTAAGAACTTATGCGTTGCTGGAAAGTAAGTTGCGGCATTGTAAAAAGGATGGCCAAGCCCTTGATATAAGCGCCCTGTTTGAAAGCTACCCGTTAAACCTGCCAAATAAATAATCGCATCAAGTACTAATTTACCAGAATCAGTATAACTTCCAGCTCTCGCCTCGGTAAGCACTGACTGTGTATAAGTCAGCAAGGTATCAAAAGCACGTTCTGAGAGATCTACCATTACTTGAAATGTCATATTCCCTTTATCAAGTCCCAGATAAGGCGAGATTTCATAACGTTTTGCTAGGGTATCAATAACACCCGCATAAACAAAGCGCTCTGGTGCTGACAAGACAATCTCCGTATCAACTAAGATAACACGAGGCCCTACTTGATGGAATAGCGGTTGCGTGAAACTACCGACATCATCATATAAAATTGCTACTGCTGCCCAAGCTGCACAGGTTGCGGCAATTGTCGGAACCGTTATCAACGGAACTTGCGCAAGTTCACTGGCTGCTTTCGCTTGATCAATCGCTCGACCGCCACCGACACCAATCACCACATCATAATGTTCAGATTTTATTTTTTCTGCATAGCTTTGTGCCTTTGCCAATGTCGGAAAACCTGTGAATGTTTCAAAAGTAGCCATAAGTGCTGATTTTTCTAAACTTTTAGAAATAATCACTTCAGTTTTTTTAAGCGCTATTTCGCCACCAATAACTAAAATTTTTTGGCCTAATTCTCTCGCATATTTTCCGATATCTTGAATCGCACCGACTCGATTTTCATAGATTTTAGGTACTGTGAATACTACCATGATATTTCCCCTTCTAGTTATTTATCCCAAAGACTAGTGTCCGGTCCGAGTGCTAGTAAATTTCGGGGATTTTCAGCATGATTACCTAAGCTATAACCTTGTTTAATGGCTTCAAAGTTTGTCGTTTCCCGAAAAGCAGGAATTTGATAAAGTGCTTTTGCATAGCGCCAGAGATTTGGAAAATCAATCAATCGATTACGGTTGGTTCTAAAAATTGAATAATAAGCAACATCAAACCGTGCCAAGGTGACATAAAGTCGAATATCACTGTCTGTTAGCTTATCGCCAAACAGATAGCGACGATTGGCTAAACGCGCTTCGAGCTGATCCAGTCGATTAAAAAGTAGATGATAATTTTTTTCATAGGCGGCTTGAGACTTAGCAAAACCAGCTTTATAGACTGCATTATTCACCTCATCAAATAGCATCTCGTTAAGTGCATCAATTTCTGAACGTAAGGCTACCGGATAAAGATCAGGCGCATCTTCTTTTATAAATGCTGTAAAGTTGGTCTCGATTTGCGTTGTCATCTGGTGGTAATCATTCGTCACAACTTGTTTGCTTGTCAAATCCACGATTGTTGGAATAGTGGCACGCCCAGTATAATCTGGATCTGTTTGTGCATAAATTTCTGCTAAATATTCAATTCCAAGGACAGGATCTTGATGACCTGCGTCCAAAGCAAAACGCCAGCCCCGTTCAGTTCTTACAGAATGAACCTTTCCTTCACTAATCACCTCTTCCAACCCCAGTAGTCGGCGCAAAATCGCCACACGATGACTCCAAGGACAAATTTCTCCCCAAATCAGCCGATATCGTCCTGCCTCAGCAGGAAATGTTTTTCCACCAAGCTCAGCTGTAAAATAATTCTTTTGTCGCTCAAATGCTCCCTCTTTTGTTATCTCATTTTTATCTTCGCTAAATACAATCACCATCTTTATGCCCCTTTTATTTTCTGTTTCCCTACAACTTCTTTTATTTTCTCATAGATACTTATCGCTCGCCTTTTGTAAATGAAAAATCCGTGATTAAAATTTCTAATCACGGATAAATGCGAGGAGTTACCTATTTAAATTCAAACTCAATCTGATCACGACCATGTTCTGCCGTCCAATCTGTCCATTGGGTTAATTCTGGACCTTTTGGTAAGATTTTCTGATGTTTTTCTGTCGGATCAATATGTGTTGATAAAAAGTAATGTTGCTTAATGGCTTCAAAGTCTGTCGTATCACCAAAACCATAGGTTTGATACAAGTCACGCGCATACCCCCAAAGATTTGGAAAATCAATCAAACGATTCCGATTACAATTAAAAGCTGAATAATAAGCCACATCAAAACGAACTAAGGTGGTGTAGAGTCGCACATCAGAATCAGTTAAACGTGCACCATGTAGATAGCGACGTTTAGACAAGCGTTCTTCTAGCCAGTCCAATCTGGCAAAAAGCCTGTCATAAGCCTTTTCATAGGCTTCCTGAGACCGAGCAAAGCCTGCACGATAGACACCATTGTTCACTTCCAAAAAGATGATATCGTTAAGCTCACGAATATCTCCCTCTAAATCCTCTGGCAATAAATCTGGTGCATCAGCTTTATGATACAGCTGCCAGTCTTTCTCAAAATAATAAGTCAAATTGTGATAATCATTTTCAACGACTTTTTTACTTGAAATGTCTACCAAGGCTGGAACAGTTGGTCGTTTCCCATCTTTTAGATAGTTAGCATCAGCATTTTCATAAACCTCACCCACATAATGAATGTCTAAAATTGGATCCACATCATTGTCATCCAGTGTAAAAGCCCAGTCAATATGGTCTAATGTCGGACGCAACGGATCAGCTGTCCCTAGTGAAATGGCCTCTTCCAGTCCCAAAATTTTACGGACAATCACACTGCGGTGAGCCCATGGACAGACTGGTGACCAAAGCAAGCGATAGTTGCCTGAGATAATAGGTAACTGACCTTTACCCTCACCAAATGTCGCAACGAATTCATTAGTTTGACGAACAAAACGCCCATTTGCTGCAACTTCAACAGACTTTTGCGTTGTAAAATTTTGCTCCGTTTCAAAATTGCCATCAATATCATGAAGTTTTGTTTTATCTTTTGTCATTTGTTATACCTTTTTATCCTTATTTTTCAGCTCAAGCGCTTAATCTATCTAGTACAGACAGTATTAAATAGAACGCCATTTTTATATCCTCTATTTATTTTAGCATAGCATCATAAACTGTGACACGATAAAAAACTTATGACGGACTTTAGAAATAACTATTGCTGAATGCAGAAAACTTACCACATCATGCGATAAGTTTCTAACTATCCTTCAATAAAACCTTCCTCTATAAACCACTCTTGCTCATCTGGTAAAAATTTGATAAAGCCAGTCTTGAGATGAGAAAAACCCATCTTTTCATAGTAAGTAAACGTTTTAGGATGTGTATAAAGTCCAACAATCTGACCCTTTAACTGATCCAGTAAGGTCTGAATAATGCGACGACCAATCCCTTGACCTTGTAGATGTTCTGCAACCGCAATATTGTAGAGATTGGCTTGCAAGACACCATCCGAAAGCGCCCGACCACAACCAACAAGCGCACCATTCTCAAAAGCAAAAGCAAGAACTTGTGAATTTTGAAAGGATTGCTTTGTCCGTTTCTCATCTAATGACGAGATGCCGACATCTTGCATCAATTTTGCAACATCAGCGTACCGGACATGCTCGTCTGTTCTTTCATATTGAATCATTTTATTGCCTCTGCCGATGGTGAATAGTCGCCACCATAAAATTTCTCAGACAGTTCTTTTAACGTGCCGTTCTCTGACAACGTTTTAAGAATTTTATCCATTTCACCTTTGAGTTTTTCTTGTGTGTCTTCTAAGATAAAATATTCATAGGTTTTAAATGTCGGATAATCCTTCAAATCGGGAATATTGCTAGCAACGGTAACACCATGTGTCTGGGCTAAGTTTTCTGCCGCAGATTTTGAGGCAAATAAGAAGTCAATCTGACCAGACTCGACCGCAGCCAAACGATCCGCTAATGAGCGTTCTGAATAAGTCACGTTGATTTTTTCATCTGGGTATTTTTTATTCCAGGCTTCAAAAATCGCCCCATAGTTAGTTCCTGCAGGAATCTCTGTCTTCTTACCGATTAAATCTTTGATTGATGTATAGTTATTTTGTGTGCTTGAAAAGATGGCATTGACATTTTCAGAAATCGGATAGGTAAATAAATATTTCTTTTCCCGTTCAGGTGTTTTGCCAAAATTATTGGCACCAATTTGGCTTCGACCGGCATCTAAATCTGTTAAAATTGCTTCATCAGAAACGATTTTATAGTCAAATTGATAGTCCGATAATTTTTTATCAATCGCTTTCAGTACTTCAATATCAAAACCTGTCAGTGTCCCCCCATCTTTATAGGTATAAGGCTTAGAGTCTGCCGTTTGTGCCACGGTAATCGTCGTAACTTTTTGAGCTGTCTCAGTTTTTTTGTCTGACCTGCCACAAGCCGCTAAAAAAGTCACACTTAAGAGGCCTACAGCAGTGACGGTTGCAATTTTTTTAAATCCTATCATCGAAAATCCTCTTTTCAAATTCTTAACCCCAATTTTATCATAAAAAGTGTGATTACCCCCTTTTAAAAACTATATGGCGACTTAAAAAAAAGAAATGACCATTTCTGATCATTTCTTTTTATAAGTCATGATAACTTTGGTAGAGTTCCTGACGGACTAAACCTCGTGTTTTCGCGACCTTTTTAATGGCTGCATTGGGCTTTTCACCTGCCTGAATCAAGGCCTCAACAGCTTCTAAATCTGTCAAATCAGAAGTCTCATCCTGTTTGACAGCATCAGCCCCACTGACAATAATCAAACATTCACCCTTAATCGGATGCGTCTCTAACGAAGCCAAAACTTCAGAAATTCGACCACGGCGATATTCTTCAAAAAGTTTAGTTAGTTCTCGCACAAAAGCCACCTCACGATCACCGTAAACAGCCAATAGATTAGTCAGCGTTGCAGCCACTCGGTGAGGTGACTCATAAAAAATCTGACTTTCTGGATAAGCCATTTTTTCAGTTAAAAAAGCAACTTGTTCTGACTTTTTACGTGGTAAAAAACCGTAAAAAATATGTGGTTGCGGCGCAATACCAGAGGCAATCAGGCCAGTAATCCCCGCACTTGCACCCGGTAAGGCAACAACATCAATACCTTCAGCGATACAAGCTAAAACTAAATCATGTCCCGGATCAGAAATAGACGGTAACCCCGCATCCGAAACCTGAGCAATGGCTTTACCCGATGCTAAAAATTGCACCATTTTCGAGAGTTTCAGACCGCTATTATGCTCATGAAAACTCTCTTGTGGTGTCTCAACCTCAAAGTGATTGAGCAGTTTCTGCGTGTTTCGTGTGTCTTCCGAAGCAATCAAATCCACCGTTTGCAAAACTTTGACCGCCCGAAAGGTCATATCGTCCAAATTGCCGATAGGTGTCGGCACTAAATACAGCGTCCCTGCCGACTTTGCGCCCTTAAAACTCTGCTGAAAATTCATCATCGATACAAAATCTCCGCGCAATACAGACATGTCTCACCCGGCTCCAAACGCTGACCGTAGAAATCGCGACAGACATGAAAGCCATCTTCGTAAATTTCCTGCAAATTTGACATCGGCACTTTTTTAGTCAATTTTTCGTTCTTGTTTTCTGAACTATGCGGCTCTGAAAATTCAGTCAAACGATCGCGCAAGCGCGCATTTTCCAAGCGTAGACTGGTATTCTCTGTCAATAATTTTTGATAGTTACTTTTAATATCACTGACTTGTGTAAGTGTTGCGACCAAACCTTCTTCAAGCTCAGATAGATGCTCAAAGAAAGACATTTTATCTGTCATCAAATTACCTCAATTTCTGAAATATCATAATCCTGAACATGGTTATCCAATCGAACCTTGACTGTATTGGATAAAATATTCAGACCGATTACCCGAGCCTGACCGTCAATCGTTTTGACAGTATCGCCAAAATCTGGGAAATTTTTGCGCGCCTGACGATAAAAATCATCTTCATAACTCAAGCAACACATTAAACGACCACATAGGCCATTTAACTTATTCTGATTTAGTGATAAAGCCTGATTTTTAGCCATCTTAATGCTAACGTTGGGGAATTCACCCATAAATTCCGAACAGCAAAGAGGACGACCACAAGGGCCAAGACCTCCAAATGTTTTAGCGACATCTCGTGATCCAATTTGCCGCAGCTCAATCCGTGTTTTGAAATTGCTCGCCAAATCTTTTAAAAGCGCTCTAAAATCTACCCGATGTTCTGCTGTAAAGCTGATATACAATCTTTTGTAGTCAAGCGTATACTTGACTTCAATGACTTTCATATCAAGGTCATGGTCTTGTACCAAACGTTTAACCGTTAGTTTAGCAGCATCCGACTCTCGAGCAACTTTATCAGCCAATTCAAAATCTAGGATATTGGCACGAGAAACGATGTACCCCTCGCTTGCTAAGTCTGCTGAGACTTCGCGCACAACACGCCCTAGCATCTTATATTTTTCAGTTTTAATCACCACAGTGTCAGCAATCGCATAATGACTGTTACTTGAGACAAAGAGGTTGTCCTCACCGTGGGTAAATTTGATTTCGTAATTCATAATTTTCTTTCTTAATGCCTCACAGCATGGCTAACGATTGCGTTATACTCATTTAAGTTTATAGCCTAAAATGATTTTTTCTAAACTGGCCTGAAAATTCACATTGGCACGCCAGTATTTTTGTGCTGTAAACACATTTTGTGCCCATTTAGATTGACGATTTTTTACAAATAAGATAGCAAGGATGTTAAAAGCCAAACCTTGCATTTTCTTGTCCTTAAATAAGGATGCTAACTGTATGATTTGTAGCAAGGCCTCATCGACGTTACTAGCCAAAGTCTTGGCGAATTTTTCCAGCTGCTTGACACTCTCCAAAAACGCCTTGTCCGCTGCCAAAGACTCAGCTTCAGTCAAGGAGGTGACAATCTCCGAGATGATACGAGCATCCGTCTTAAGTGACCCGTGTTGCTCCAAATAATTCTGAATGAACTGAGATTGACTTGGAAAGGTAATGACTTGGGCACGTGATTTAATGGTCTCTAGCACCATATTTTCAGATGCAGTTAAAAGAAAGATGTAAATTTCAGACTCGGGTTCCTCAATGGATTTGAGTAAGGCATTGGCAGCATTGACATGAAGCTTTTCAGCCTCATCTATAATCACCACCTGCCGATTTGTCTCAAAACCAGATTGTGAAAAAGTGAGTAATAAATCCCGAATCTGCTGTGTCTTAATCGTTTGACCATCAGGCTTGACGATATGCAAATCAGTAAAGTCATTGGCCGCAACCAAGCGACATTCCCGACACTGACCACAAGGCAAACCCTCTTTTTGCGCCAGACAAAAGCGCGACTGGGCTAGCCAAATCGCCGTTTCCATAGCACCAAAGCCACCCGAAAATAAGAAAGCATGATGTAATTTGTCATGCTGCAAGACTTGAGAAAATTGCGCAAAAAGTTCAGGTTGTAGTTCAGAAATGGCCATCAAAAATCTCCGGGAAGCGCAACTGTAAAGTCAATAAAGTCGCTGCCACAACTTGGTCAATCGCTTGCGATGCATCAATCGTCACAATGCGCTCAGAATTAACTTTAGCAATGGCTTGATAACCAGCACGCACTTTTTGGTGCATCTCTTGCGCTTCCAAGTCAAGTCGGTTGACCTCACGGTCACCTGTCATCACCCGCGACAGACCAATCTCTGTGTCAACATCAAAATATAGCGTCAAATCTGGCAATAAACCGTCCGTCGCAAAGTTATTAATCGCTTCAACATCAGTCACATCAATCCCACGCGCATAGCCTTGATAGGCAACTGACGAGTCGATAAACCGATCAATGATAACGATTTTACCTTCAGCTAAGGCGGGGCGCACTTTTTCATTCAGATGTTGTCTGCGTGCTGCTGCAAATAAGAGCAATTCTGTTTTTCCGTCAATCGCTGTATTTTCAGGTGCGAGAATTATCTCACGAATACTCTCTGCAATCCGAATACCACCCGGTTCACGCGTCGTTAAAATAGCAGCACCCGTTTGTGTTAGCAACGGTAAAATTTTATGTAATATCGTTGTTTTTCCAGCGCCTTCAGGCCCTTCCAACGTAATCAAAATTCCTTTAGTCATAGTTTAAATTATATCATTTTTTTGCCAAAATTTGGGGCAAATCAGCGATATTGATTAACCCAATGACATCTGCTGGACGTGCTTTTTTGACATCACTTACTTTGGTAATCAGCAGAACGACTGATTTTTGACCGTGTTTCATCTCGTCAAGCAGTATTTTTTCCGCCTCAAAAATTGAGGCTGATGCTGGGATAAACCTCACAATCACTTGTGACTGAGCCAACATGTCTGACACTGACGGTTTTTTTGATACTGTTAATGCATGAACTAGGGCATTGGCCGTGATGACTTTTCGCATGACAAATTTACCATTTCGAATGACCGGAAACTGGGTATGATGGTGGCGCTTAATCAAATCCATCACGGTCTCAAAATTAGCAAATTCCGACACAAAAATTACCTCTGATGCAAAGAGATGACCGACTGTCATCGGTTTGGTCAGTACCTCATAAACATGCTGAATCAGCGTCAAGACTTCTGGCTGAATGACAAAATAGTTGTCAGATAGCTTATGTTGCATCATATTGCGTAGATTATTAAACAACTCAAAGTCCATGGCATACTCACGTGCACCGGGCATATAGGCCATGATAGCATCTGTCAGCTGAGACATGGGCATATATTTGCCCGTTTTGTTGAATTTTTTGTTGGCAAAAGCCTCTATTTTTTTATAAATTGCTATAAATTGTTCATTTAAAGTGTTCGGTGTCGGATCGAGTTGCTGTGGCATTTGTTTTTCAGTCATATAAAAAAGAACCTCTCGGCTCTATTTTAACATTATTCTAGTGAATTCGCCCAAGATTTCTGGAGCTTGCGTGATAATTGTGAAATCGCAAAGTTGATAGCGAAATAAACGACAGCAACAAAGCCGTAAAGCATGAAAACTTGTCCAACTTGAAAGTACTGCCCCATGAGAATCTGTGAATTACCAAATAACTCTTGTAAAGCGATAACTGAATATAAAAACGAGGTATCCTTAATGACCGTCACAAACTGTGAAATAATGGCGGGCAACATTTTACGAATGGCTTGAGGTAACACGATATACATCAAAATCTGAGCATCTGATAACCCTTGCGACTTACCAGCCTCAGTTTGACCTTCTGGCACACCGTTCAGACCACCACGGATAATCTCCGCAAGGGCAGCTGTCGTAAAGACCGTAAAGGAGATAATCCCTGCAGGCACTGACTTGACTTGAAAAATCAAGAAAACCACAAAAATCCATAACAGATTGGGGACATTTCTGACTACCTCAATATAAACACTCGCAAGCAATTTGAAAAATGGATTTTTACCATTACGCATGACTGCTAGTAATGTCCCCAAAATCGTTGACAGAAAGATAGAAATAAAGGCGATAAAAAGTGTCAAGCCTAAACCTTGAAAGAGAAATCGAATATTGGTCGCCGTGAAAACTTGTGCCGCTTCTTGTGCTAAACTCATGTGTCATCTCCTCTCTTTCTAGCCGACACTATAGGCATTTTTATTTTTTTCTTCCATGCGACGCGCTAGAGTTGCAAGCGGGAAACATAGCACGAAATAAAGTACACCAACCCCAACAAAGGCTGGAATATAGTTAACATTCATTGACGACCATGATTTGGCCGTAAACATCAAATCTGCACCCGAGATAATCGCAACCGTTGACGTATTTTTAATCAAGTTGACCACTTGGTTGGTCAGCGGTGGATAAATCATCCGAATAGCTTGGGGTAAAATAATCAGGCGCATGGTATCACCATACGTGAAACCTTGTGATTCTGCAGCCTCGGTCTGACCTTTGGGAACGCCTTCGATACCAGAGCGGATAACCTCTCCGATATAGGCACCATGATATAAACCGACACAAATAATGGCTGTCCAAAATGCGGAAATAACTAAATCTTTATTTAGAAGTGGAAAACCATAATAGACCACAACAAATTGAATCAGTAAAGGTGTATTTTGATACACCTCGACATAGACTCGACTGATGCCACGTAAAATCTTATTTCGTGTGGCAGAAAGCGAACCGAACATCACGCCTAATATCATGGCGAGTAGTAAAGCACCAACGGAAATCTCCAACGTATAGAGAAAACCCTTGGCGAATTGGTCAAAATCAGCAAAGAATGCCTGCCAACGTTCTAAAGCAAAAGGACTCATATAACACCTTTCTTTAATAAAAAAGCATTAAGCATGCTTTTTCAATGTTCTAACCTGCGATGCTGTCATACTTCTAGCAGCACTTACTTAGCGGTTGCATCTTTCAAATCATAGTTATCGGTCATTTTTTTAAGTTCACCGTTTGCTTTTAGTGTCTTAACCTCCTTATCAAGATAGTCTGCTAATTCAGTGTTTGATTTTTTAGTTGCAATCCCGTATTCTTGACTGGCAAAGCCATCACCCATAATTTCAGTTTTAGCATCAACGTAGCCTGACAAAATTGATTTATCAACTGAGAACGCATCAATACGACCTGATGTTAAAGCTGTTTTCAAAGTTGGGTAATCAGCCAACTCAGAATATTTGAAAGAGAGTCCTTTTTCTTTACTCAATGTTTCAAGGGCATCTTTGGTAGAGGCAGATTGAGCGACACCAATCGTCTTACCATCTAAATCATCAACTGATTTAAAGTCTGATGCTTTGTTCACCAAAAAGCCAACTTCATCTGTAAAGTAGGGTGTGGTAAAGTTATATGATTTTTGACGCTCAGGCGTAATCGTAAACGTGCCAATGACAGCATCAACTTGCTTATTATCAAGCAATGGCCCACGTGTTTGGGCAGTTACAGGCACAAATTCTGCTTTTACACCAAGATCTTTAGCAATTTTTTCAGCTAAATCAATTTCAACACCTGTAAATTGATTTGTCTTAGGGTCTTTATAACCAAAGTTAGGCACATCTTGTTTGACACCAATCACAATCTTACCCTTTGCTTTGATGCTATCCGTCGCAGACTTAGAGCTATCATCTTTTGAGGCACCATAGGCTGCCAATATTACTGCAACAAAAACGGTTACAAGTAGCGCAAATAGTTTAATTGATTTTTTCATCATGATTCTCCCTTTTTATTGAATTGAACGACTTGCCTAATACGACTTTGCAAAAAGACAAGTTTAATGATTAATAATTTTGCTCAGGAACTGCTTGGCGCGTGGCTCTTGTGGATTGTCAAAGAAGCCAGCAACATCTGTCGTATCTTCTAACACTTCACCTGCATCCATGAAGATAATACGGTCAGCAACAGAACGTGCAAAGCCCATTTCATGCGTGACAACAATCATGTTCATGCCGTCTTTAGCAAGACCTTTCATGACAGATAAAACATCACCAATTGTTTCCGGGTCGAGTGCTGATGTTGGCTCATCAAATAATAAAAGCTTAGGATTCATAGCTAAACCACGTGCAATGGCAACCCGTTGCTTTTGCCCCCCTGACAATTGACCCGGAAAGGCATCTTTTTTATCCCACATATTCACAAACTTCAAGTATTTTTCAGCAGTAACAGTCGCATCACGCAATTCACGTTTGAGAACTTTTGTTGGCGCTAATGTCACATTTTCTAGCACAGTTTTATGAGGGTAAAGATTGAAATGTTGGAAAACCATGCCGACTTCTTTTCGAAGTTCAACGAGATCTTTTTTTGTCGCATGATCAACAGGGTGACCATTTACCATAAGTTCCCCAGATTCAATCCCTTCTAAAGCATTGATTGTTCGAATTAAGGTCGATTTACCTGAACCAGAAGGACCTAATAATACCACAACTTGACCTTCTTCAATCTCTAAATTGATATCTTTCAGAGCATGATAATCGCCGTAATATTTCTGGACATTTTTAAACGCTATAAGCGGCATTTGAGACTCCTTATATCTATATTTTAGTCGTCTTTTGTTATACGATGTAATTTTATAAAATTGACAACGAGATGATATGTCACAAGTTCTAACATCTGCCTATTTTACCACTTAATTTCTGAATTGTCAAACAATTCTATTCGTAAATTTTCCAAAAGCAATCGTACATAGACACTTTTGATTGCTGAAATGCGTAAAAAACGTTATAATAAAGCTATTAATGGAGAAATTACATATGAAAAAAATTCTTGTTGTTGATGACGAAAAGCCAATTTCAGATATTGTCAAATTCAATCTGACAAAAGAAGGCTACGAAGTACTGACTGCTTTTGATGGCGAGGAGGCACTTGAGATTTTCGCTGCTGAACAGCCCGACCTCGTTTTACTAGATTTAATGTTGCCCCAAAAAGACGGTCTTGAAGTGGCACGCGAAATTCGAAAATCTTCAGAAGTACCGATTATCATGGTCTCTGCCAAAGACAGTGAATTTGATAAAGTCATTGGGTTAGAGTTAGGTGCGGACGACTATGTTACCAAGCCTTTTTCAAATCGCGAACTGTTAGCCCGTGTCAAAGCTAATTTGCGTCGCTCTAATCTGACGGCTGAGGCAACATCCGCTAATGCTGATAAAAAAGAAATCCGAATTGGTGACATCACTATTGCGCCAGAGAAATATGCGGCTTATAAAAACGATAAGCATATTGACCTGACGCACCGCGAGTTCGAGCTTTTGCACTATTTGGCCCAACACGTTGGTGAGGTCATGACGCGTGAACACTTACTAGAAACGGTCTGGGGCTATGATTATTTTGGCGATGTTCGCACGGTCGATGTGACAATCCGTCGGTTACGTGAGAAGGTTGAAGACACACCGAGCCGTCCTGAATACGTTGCGACACGTCGTGGCGTTGGTTATTATTTGAGTAATCCGAATGAAAAATAAATTTCCTTTTACAAGCACCATTTTATTTAAAGCGGTAATCTCACATTTACTGCTTTTTTCAGCTTTATTTGCTTGGAATGCCCATGGTTTCCTGACACGTGAGGCATCTTTTACACGGTTTAGTGTTTTTTACGTCTGCTCCCTCCTGTTACTAGTCTGGTTTACAACACGGATTTCTATCGGCTTAAATCAAATTTCAGATCAAATTGATGATTTTACCGAGCAAAAATACACCGTCAGAAAACAAATTCCCGGTCATACCGAAATCAACCAACTCTACGACAAGGTGGTCAACCTCGGTGAAAAAACGGAGCACGCACAAGAAAGACTAGAGTCCTCTAGCACCCGACTGAATGGTATCCTAACTTACATGACGGACGGCGTTATCGCCACGGACCGTCGCGGTAAAATCGTCCTCGCTAACACGGCAGCCTTAGAATATCTCAACGTCTCAGAAAAAAACCTCCTCTCTCGAAAAATTATTGATGCCTTGGATATTGCCGCTGACTATACTTTCCGAGATCTACTAGAATCCGAGCCTGAAATCATCCTTGATTCCGAAAACGCCATGGGCGAATTTACGACCCTACGTATTAAATTTGCTCTTTTCCGCCGAGAGTCAGGGTTTATTTCTGGGGTCGTTGCTGTTTTACATGACGTCACAGAACAAGAAAAAAATGAACGTGAAAGACGTTTGTTTGTTTCCAACGTTTCACATGAATTGCGGACTCCCCTGACCTCCGTCAAATCCTATCTAGAGGCACTTGACGAGGGAGCAATCAACGATCCTGACATTGCACCAGGCTTCATTAAAGTCTCGCTGAAAGAAACAGATCGGATGATTCGAATGATTCGTGATTTGGTGACCTTATCTCGTATGGATTCTGATACCATTGCCCTCGAAAAAGAGGTTATTAACTTCGTTGCTTTTCTCCACTATCAACTCAACCGTTTTGACCAAATTGTCGGCAATAATGACGAGAATGAAAAGCAATTTAAGATTGTCCGTCAAATCCCGCTACAACCAATTTGGATGGAAATTGATACCGATAAAATGGGACAAGTCATCGATAATCTGATGAATAATGCTATCAAATACAGCCCAGCTGGTGGTAAGATTACTGTCAGCTTGGAGCAGACTAATACGCAAGTCCTCTTACGCATTAGCGATGAAGGGCTTGGCATACCTAAAAAAGACCTCCCTAAAATTTTCGACCGATTCTATCGTGTGGATAAAGCACGTAGCCGCGAACAAGGCGGTACAGGACTTGGTCTTGCAATCGTTCGTGATATCGTGAAGATGCACGATGGTTTCGTTTGGGCAAAGTCTGACGGTGAAACCGGTACAACTTTCACTGTCGTTCTCCCTTATGCACCACTTGAGGCTGAGACTGATTCAGAGGTTGACGATTGGACTGGACTGACAGACTAGTCTGTCTTATACAAAACAAACAGAAAAACTACCATGATTCGCGTGTTCTCAAGAATCATGGTAGTCTACTTTTAGCAAGGATACAAAATTGACAGAAGAAAATGGATTTAAATACAGTATATTAGCCAGTGGTTCTACTGGTAATGTTACTTATATCGAAACGCCTGAACGTAAAATTTTAGTTGATGCTGGACTTTCCGGTAAAAAAATCGAAGGCCTCATGAACGAAATCGGCCGGAGTTTAAGCGATGTCGATAGCCTACTTGTGACACATGAGCATAAGGATCATGTGGCAGGATTAGGTGTGCTTGCCCGCAAGTATAAAATGGATCTCTATGCTAATGAGATAACTTGGCAAGCCATTGGTGATGCTTGTGGCAAGATTGATACGACTCAAAAACATATTTTTGAAATGGGTAAAATGCTAACATTTGGTGATATTGACATTGAAAGTTTTGGTGTTAGTCATGATGCTGCTGCACCTCAATTTTACAAATTTATGAAAGATGGCAAAAGCTTTGTCATGTTGACAGATACTGGCTATGTAAGTGATCGGATGCGGGGAACAATCGAAAATGCTGATGCTTACCTGATGGAATCTAATCACGATGTCGAAATTCTGCGTATGGGTAACTACCCTTGGCGGTTAAAACAACGGATTCTTTCTGATCACGGCCATTTGTCCAATGAGGACGGGGCAAGTACGGCTATCTCTGTCATCGGCAAGCAAACTAAGAAAATCTTGCTTGGTCACCGTAGTCAAGAAAATAATCTAAAAGAATTGGCGCATATGACGATGGAGAATACTTTGATGCAGCATGACATTGATGCCAAAAACGATGTGCAAGTTTTAGATACAAGTCATGTTGAGGCAAGTCCTCTGTACCATATTTAATTTTATAAGATTATTGATACCAAATAAAAAAACTCATCCAAAGATGAGATTAGATGAAGACTGAAATCGCTGCTGCAACTGCTGCAAAAACAGTTAAAATCAGCATCAACCAGACAATGAGCATGACAACTTTTTGAAAAGTTGTTTTTTGTTGTTTTTTATAAGCCATACACAAATTCTACCGCAAAATGCGATGTTTTTCAAGCACTTAGTTAAGCGATAAATGATATAATAAGCTTATCAAAGTCTATGCTAAAATTAAAAAGTATGAACGTCAATTCATTGTTTTGTGCAAACTTTAATATGAGACTGTATTTAGATAATACTAGAAAAAGAGGCGATTATGGAAGGTAATAAAATCAACGGAAAGACAGTCACTGAGTCAGACTTATTAGCGCTCGGCTATCGGAAGTATTACTCTGACGACCTAGATGTTTTCTACAATAAAGATATTTGTGCGCACGTGGGTAATTGTGTTCGTGGCGATTCAAACGTTTTTGAAGTTGGGCGCAAACCTTGGATTATCACAGGTAATGCTGAATCCGCTGAACAATGTATCTCTATTGTTAATTCTTGCCCAAGTGGGGCCTTAAAATGGCTCTACCATGACCAAGATAAGCAAGTTGAAAGGGAAACTGCCATGCCAAACTTTACATTCGAAGATCAAGGGGAACAAATTGTTTTGATCAACGCAGATACACAGCAACAGGCTGGTGAAATTGCTTTTATGGAAGCTGAGGATACCCTCATCGTCGTCCATACCGGTGTTAATCCTGAATACCGTGGCAATGGTTTAGCTGAACAACTTGTCGCCAAAGTTGTCGAAAAAGCCCGCCGTGAAGATAAAAAAATCTTCCCAATCTGCCCCTTTGCTCAAAAAGAATTTAAGGCAAAACCTGACTATGCCGATGTTTGGCGTCAGGATGTTTGATTCAAATATTTTACTATAACTAATGCTTGCTTTGAAATTTTCAGAGTGAGCTTTTTTGATGGCTTGATGACTGTGCAAACTCATCAAAAAAAGACCTACCAGTCAGGTAAGCCTTTCTGTTATATTTATTGATTGAATTAAGCTTTGTTAGCAGAACCGAAAACGTCGATACGTTCTTCAACTGCTGCTTGAACTGCGTCAATACCTGGTTTAAGGAATTTACGTGGGTCAAACAATTTTTTAGCTTCGTAATCAGCTTCGTTAGCATCGTAGTCGCGTGCAAATTGACGAGTTGCTGCTGCAAAGGCTTGTTGTGATTCAGTGTTCACGTTAACTTTGGCAACACCCATTTTGATTGCTGCACGGATTTGGTCATCAGGAATACCTGAACCACCGTGAAGGACGATTGGGAAACCAGGAACAGCGTCAGTCAATTTTTTAAGGTGATCCAAGTCAAGACCAGTCCAGTTAGCTGGGTAAGGACCATGGATGTTACCGATACCAGCTGCAAGGAAGTCAATACCTGTTTTAACCATTTCAACTGCATCTTCGATTGGTGCTAATTCACCAGAACCGATGATACCGTCTTCTTCACCACCGATAGTCCCAACTTCAGCTTCGACTGAGATACCTTTAGCATGAGCAAGCGCAACGATTTCTTTCGTTTTTTCAAGGTTTTCAGCGATTGGCAAGTGAGACCCATCAAACATCAATGATGTGTAACCAACTTCGATAACCTCTTTAGCATCTTCATAATGACCATGGTCAAGGTGAATCGCAACTGGTACAGTGATGTTCATTGATTCCACAAGGTTTTCAATGATGTATTTAGCTGTTTTGTAGCCACCCATGTATTTACCAGCACCCATAGATGTTTGGATAAGCACTGGCGCTTTTTTAGCTTCTGCTGCACGCAAGATAGCTTGTGTCCACTCCAAGTTGTTTGTATTGAATCCACCGATTGCGTAGCCATTTTCACGAGCTGCTGCAACGAATTTTTCTGCTGAAACGATTGCCATTTCTTAAGTTCCTCCAAAATTTATTTAACGAATTAATTATACCACTTTGTGAAGGATTATTCTAGCTTTTGATAGATTTATTTTCTGATATTCAATTTCCATCCCTTATTTCCTGAAAATTACAGTTAAGTTTACAATATATTTACCTAAACAAAAAACTTACGCCTCCTTTCAAAATCGGACTCGTAAGTTTTTAACAATTCATTCATTTATTTCATTTCGATCAATAAATCTTGTGTGCCAATTGCTTCTGCTGCCTTCGCATAAATTCTCTTAATCTCACCATCAAATGGTGCTTCAATCGTTGTTTCCATTTTCATGGCTTCTGTAACCATGAGTGGTTGACCTTTAACAACTTGCTCATCAGGTTTGACAAGAACTGTCACGACTGATCCGGGCATGGTTGCTCCGATATGGTGCGGATTAGACGGCTCTGCTTTCTCTTTGACAATCGCTGTCGATTTAATTGAGGTATCTTTAACAATCACCTCACGGCGTTGTCCGTTGAGATTAAAGAAAAGTGTTCTATTGCCATCGCAATCAGGATCGGAGATGCTATCCAAATGAATCAGCAAAACCTTACCTTTTTCGATTTGCACCGAAATCTTCTCTCCCTCACGCATGCCATTAAAGAAGGTTGGTGTATCAAGCAAGGTCACACTACCAAATTCATTTTGCATTTTTTGGTAATCAAGAAAGACTTGTGGATAAAGGATATAACTCAAGACTTCATGTTGACCTGGCTTATAGCCTAATTTCCCAGTCAATTCTGAAACGACATCGTCGAAATTAATCGGTGCTGCGTGTAAACCAGGACGACCTGTGATAGAGGGTTTATCCTTCAGAATAATTTTCTGTAATTTCTCTGGGAAACCGCCTACAGGTTGACCTAAATCGCCTGCGAAGAAACTAATGACTGACTCAGGGAAACTGAGCGTATCCCCTTTTTCATAGATATCTTCTTCCGTGAGGTCATTTTGCACCATGAAGAGTGCCATATCACCGACAACTTTAGAAGATGGTGTCACTTTGATGATGTCCCCAAACATCATATTCACTGTGTGATACATGGCTTTCACTTCATCAAAGCGCATACCCAAACCAACAGCCGTTGCTTGTGATTGGAGATTGGTGTATTGCCCGCCCGGCATTTCATGCGAGTAAACTTCAGTTTGTGGGCTTGTCAGACCTTTTTCAAATGGCGCATAGAATTTACGAACATCTTCCCAATAATGATTGATTTGTGTCGCATTATCAATATCCAATTCAGGCGCCCGCTTACCATTTTCCAAAGCGTAATAAAGCGATGACATACTTGGTTGACTGGTTCCTGATGACATAGCAGAAGTCGCCACATCAACGATATCAACACCTGCCGTTACCGCCGCAGAACAAGTAATAATCCCATTGCCAGAAGTATCATGCGTATGCAAGTGGAGCGGCATATCAACCGTTTCTTTCAATTCTGAAATCAAACGGTAAGCCGCTTGCGGTTTCAGAATCCCCGCCATATCTTTAATAGCTAAAATATGCGCACCCGTTGCCTCAAGTTCTTTAGCTAAATCTTTATAATATTTGATATCATATTTTTGACGATTATTGTCTAAAATATCGCCCGTATAACACATGGTCGCTTCAACAATTTTACCAGTGTCACGAACAGCCTGAATTGATTTCTCCATCTGAGGCAGCCAGTTAAGCGAATCAAAGACACGGAAAACATCCATCCCTTCTTGCGCAGCAACCTTGATAAACTCCTGAATGACATTATCCGGATAATTTTGGTAGCCGACCGCATTTGACCCACGAAAGAGCATTTGGAACATGGTACTTGGCATTAATTTACGTAATTCACGCAAGCGATACCAAGGACTTTCATTCAGAAAACGATAAGCCACGTCAAAGGTTGCCCCACCCCACATCTCAGCAGAAAAGAGATTTGGTAAGCCTTGGTCCACTGCTGATGCGACTTGTTTCATATCTTGCAAGCGCACACGAGTTGCCAAAAGACTTTGATGGGCATCTCGGAAAGTGGTATCCGTCAACAGCACTTCATTACGAGATTTGACATAATTCACAACTGCTTCAGCACCTTGCGTATCTAGGATATGCTTAGTCGTCAACGTGTCGATTTTTTTCACTTTAGGATAGCGTGTTTCATCGAAATAAGGCTTAGTCTTTTGGTCAATACCAGGAAAACCATTGACTGTGATATTGGCAATATATCTCATCGTTTTATTACCACGATCTCGCAAACGCGGGAAGTTAAAAAGCTCCGGTGTACTGTCGATAAAGGTTGTCTTGGCATCTCCCGACACAAATTCCGAGTGATTAAGGACATTTCGCAAGAAAGGAATATTGGTTTTGACTCCACGTATACGGAATTCACGAAGACAACGATCCATCTTACGGATGGCTTCTGTGAAATCAGTCGCATTGGTGATGACCTTAACGAGCAAACTGTCAAAGTAAGGCGTTACTTCATAACCAGAATAAGCATTGCCGACATCAAGACGAACACCAAAACCACCCGGCGAACGATAAGTGTCAATTTTACCTGTATCAGGTAAGAAATTATTTTCAGGGTCTTCTGTTGTAATTCGACATTGGATGGCCGAGCCTAATAATGGGATTTCATCCTGCTCAGGAATCTTGACATCTTGATGAAGGTCAGCACCCTCAGAGATTAAAATCTGAGCTTGTACGATGTCGATGCCTGTGACAACCTCTGTAATCGTGTGCTCAACCTGAACACGTGGATTGACTTCAATGAAATAAAATTCGTTGTCCTTCACCAAAAACTCAACAGTTCCGGCATTGACATATCCGACATGTTTGCAGAGTTTAACTGCTGCATCACAAATACGTTGGCGCAATTCATCAGCCATACCAACGCTTGGTGCGACTTCGATAACCTTTTGATTCCGACGTTGAACAGAACAGTCACGCTCGTATAAATGCACGACATTGCCATGGGCATCGCCTAGAATTTGAACTTCGATATGTTTCGGATTAGTAATATATTTTTCGACATAAATTTCATCAGAACCAAAAGCTGATTTGGCTTCTGAGGCGGCGCGGGCATAACCGTCACGCGCCTCGGCCTCACTATGCGCAACACGCATCCCACGACCGCCACCACCAAGGGCAGCTTTAATCATGACTGGATAGCCAAAAGCACGGCCAAACTCAAGGGCACCTTCCAAGTCAACTGGCCCATCAGTCCCCGGAATAGAGCCAACACCAGCTGCGATAGAAGCTTCTTTGGCCTTGATTTTATCCCCAAAAATATCCAGATGATGCAAGGTTGGCCCAACAAAAATCAAACCAGCTGCTTCAACCTTACGCGCAAAATCAATGTTTTCTGACAACAAACCATACCCTGGGTGAATCGCTTCAGCGCCAGATTCAAGTGCAATCCGCACGATATCATCACTATCAAGATAGGCATCAATCGGTTTCTTACCCTCGCCGACTTGGTAGGCTTCATCGGCTTTAAAACGGTGTACAGAATACTCGTCTTCTTTGGCATAAATCGCTACGGTTGAGATGCCCAACTCGCTACAAGCACGGAAGACACGGATAGCAATTTCGCCACGGTTAGCAACTAGTAGTTTTTTCATATATCAAGCCTTTCAATTTTTTACAGAAATAAAAGTTATCTTTAAAGACTGCGGGGTCTAAAAAAGCGGTCGCATCAGTGATACCTCATTTTGATGCTTGTCGATTCAAACATCAGAAAATGTTGTTTGGGATAATTCAGAAAAATCATATTTGGCCGTCATTTCCGCTAATTCTCGCCGCTTTTCATCTGCAGAGATGTTGAGGACAAACCCTATCCCGACTGATAAGGTCAGCAGAGAATTACCTCCCTGACTGAGGAAGGGAAAGGTCACACCAGTAGACGGAATCAAGCCTGAAATGCCACCAATATTGACCAAAACCTGTGCAAATAGAATGCCACCAACACCAATTGACATCATGCTATTAAAGGGGTCTTTAGCCTTAATCCCAACTATAAAAATACGCATAATCAGAAAGAATAGAATCCCTAGTATGATAATCCCACCAATCAAGCCCAGCTCCTCAATCACAATCGCAAAGATAAAGTCAGTATGTGCTTCCGGTAAGTAGCCTTTCTTCTCAATTGAATTTCCTAGGCCACGCCCGAACCAACCACCATTTGAAATGGCATAATAACCATTAATCAATTGGTGACCTGAATCCCCCGTATCTTGAAAGGGATTGGCAAAGGCGATAAAACGTTTATTGACATAGGCAATTGAGCCAAAGAAACTAGGAATGACATTCCCACCAGTAAGTTTAAGGAGGGCTAAAATGGCTAATGTCAGAGAGCCAAAGATTTTCAAAAAACCTGTTCCCCAACGATAAGATATCCCACTGACTGCAAGGACAATCGCCGAACTAATAATAATCAGCAAGGCATTCCCCATATCAGGCATGATGACAACTGCACCAATCATGGCAACCATCCAAAATCGCCAACCACTGACGAAATTAACCCAAAATTGATTTCGGTCAAAAAGAGCATTCACATCATGGGTTCGAATCTTGTCTTGCTTACTAGCAAAAGTAGCCGATAAAAACCAGACAGCAACTAGCTTCAAATATTCCGCTGGTTGAATACTCCCAATTCCGGGTACAATAATCCAACCATGTGCCCCATTTACCGTTGGCACTAGAAATCTAGCAATAAACAACAAGACAAGCATGACTGGAATCAATATTCCAAACCAACCACGGCTCCTCAGCTTATCAACCTTGATACGATAAATAATCACAATCATGATTAAAGAAAAAGCAAAGAAAATGGTCTGATTTCGGAAAAGTTGATAAGGTGGTAAACCAAGCTCTATCTGATGGGGAACGGTGGCTGAGAAGACCATAATCAAGCCTAGCACCGATAAAATTAAATAGGGGATAAGTATCGAGTAATTTAAAAAGTGTCTTTTTTTGAGTTCTTTCATTGTCATATCGTTGCAGTTGTGATGCAACTATTTTCCTTTAATTAGGTGCTAGTTAGTCATCATCATAGACAACTGCTAGGCAGCACTTGGTCATCGCTACTGGCTGAGGTCTCTCCTCTTTTCAACTCACACTTAAATATAGGAGAGACGATTATTTATAGTGATTAAGTTACATTATATCATTTTTTAAAATAAAAAAAAGAAAGGTGTTGAAATTTTCTAACAACTTCCTATCAATGTTCGGTTTACATCTCTTTCAAGCTCATTTTCGATATTCCTCTTTCGCATCGGTCAAGTTTCAATGTGCATGATTACTTTACGATCTTTCGGGCAATACTTTAAAACCTGTACTTTATCTGGATGTGTCGCCTTATTTTTGGATGAGATGTAGTTCTGCTGACCACACTTGGTACATTTGAGGTTGATTTTAATTCGCAATGTTTCTCACCCCTAGAAATTTTCTGAAATTAAAGAGCGACCAGATGAGGTTAAATAAGACAAAACAACTCGTCGTCAAAAAAACGGCACGATAGCTGATATAGCCTGCAATGGCACTCCCTAAAAGCGGACCTGCCACTTGCCCAAAGTTTGTAAACATTTGGTTAAAACTAAAAATCCGTGAAATACCTTCTGGTGGCGTGATTTTTGACAACAATGAATTGACCGATGGCATCAAAGCTCCTGATCCAAATCCTAGCATGAAACGCAAAAGCCCCAGTTGCAAGGGGGTTTTAACAAATGCCATAGGCAGGTAAATCAGAAAGCTATAAACCAAACCAATGATAATCAAGCGATGACTTCCGATTTTATCACCGATTTTACCTAGAAATCCAGATGACATCATGGCTGATAGACCAACTGCTGACACGATGAAACCTGAAATTGTCATCAGGTTGCCCGAGTGACCACTAAGTTCTCGAATATAGAGCGTTAGAATGGGCGCGATAGATTGCACCGTCAACTGCAAGATAAAACTTGTGATGAATAGGCCAAGTAAAATCTGGCGGTTGCTCACGCGCGCAAAGACTTCTTTGGTCGGTAACAACTCATGTTTTTCAACAGGTGTAAAATCTTCCTTGACAAAAAAGATAGTCAGCAAAGTCACTAGTAATAATACAGCACCTGTAATCAAGAAAACATTTTCCATGCCAACTGCTTGGGCGAAAAAGCCACCGATGGAAGGACCTATTAAAGCGCCCGCAACCATCCCTGTCGATAGAGTTCCTAGTGCATAGCCGCTCTTTTCTCGGGGAACTTGACTGGCAATCAAGGCAGTTGAATTTGGAATATAACCTGCAAATAAGCCATTCAACAAGCGCATAATCAAGAGCCACCAAACATTGGGGACAAACGCTAAAGCTCCCATGGTAAAAGTCATCACAACAGAAGCCCGTATCATCATCACTCGGCGACCACGTTGGTCAGCCAACCGTCCCCATAATGGTGCAACGAGGCCACTCGCCAAAGCACTTACTGCTACTGAAAGACCTGCAAATATTTCAACTGCACTACCTCTTCCCCCTAATTTTTCAACATATAAGGCCATAAATGGCATGACAAGAGAAATACTAGCTGCTGTGAAAAATGTTCCTAGCCATGCAATCAATAGATTGCGTTTCCAATTGATGTTTATAATCATCACTTCCTTCTAGAATTGATGTCAATCCTATTGATACATCAAATCAAAGTATAATCTGAGTAGCTCAGCCTTAAAACAATAAGCTACTCAGAGCTCAGACACCGAAAAAACGAACACCATCATGCGACAGTACCCGCTAAATCTCGCTTATTAAACTTGCTAATCGATTTTCTAGTACTTCTATTGTATCACAATTTTCGATAATTCGGGTCGCCAAGCTGCGTTTCTCATCAATAGGCATTTGTGCTTTGATGCGTAACATGGCCTCTGATTGAGATAAACCGTTGCGTTTTATAAGACGTTTGACTTGGATATCTTGGGGGGCATAGATAAGCCAAGTTTCATCAAATCCTGTATAGTTTCGTTCAAATAAGAGTGGAATGTCCATAAAAATGAGTTCTGATTGACTGAGCTCACACCGTCTGAAAAGTTCTGTGCGAATAAGTCCATCCTGCACTGCTGATAGTTTGTCACGTGCGACTGAATCAGAGAATATCAAAGCACCAAACTGCGCCCGATCCAAAGCACCATTTTCCAGAAAATAAGCTTGTCCAAATGTATCTCGAATGGCGTTATACAAGGCTCCATCTACTTCCTGTAACTCTCTTACAACAGCATCTGCATCAATGACCTCATAACCTTGCGCCCGCAAATAGGAGGTGACAACAGACTTACCGGTAGCAATGCCACCTGTTATCCCGATTACTTTTTTCATGTTACCATTATAACATTTTTCTATTCCTAGATTTTAAATTTTCAAACTAAAAGTGCTATAATAGACTTAAAGAACAATATGGAGGAAAGCTATGAAAATCATCAATGTCACTAATAACTACCCAGATCTTGTCCGAGAGCAACTTAGAAACACCGATGCCTTGACAGTTGAGGTTTACTCTGCCGGTAACACGACTGTTATTTTTACGAGAGCAGCGGGGCACTATGAAATTATTATAACGAATAAACACCGTGCGATTCGACCTGATGAGCGTGAAGATATTCAAAAGTTTTTCCTCAAAAAACGGTTGGATCAATCCATTATTGATCACGATCAGATTTCAATCATTAGTGAGCCGAGACTGATGGAGATTTCTTATCCAATCATCACAAAATAAAAAGTCTGCTAATCTTGGTAGCTTTTTATTTTGCTTAAAATTTTGTTGCCTGACTCGTTTTAGTGTGTAAAGCCTTGCACACCCGTATCATTAGTTTTTTCTCGTAAAAATCGTGAGTCGTCTAATTTAGCAATGGCCCATTTTAAATCTTCCGCAAATTCTTCAGCCATATTCATACTCAAATCAGCACGGACAACGTAGCGTTGAATCACCGTATCTGATAAATCAGACGGCAGTGGATAAGCTGGGACTTGCCAGCCTTTCATTTGCAGGATATCAGCTAATTCATACAGTGTCCATTCTTGTTTGTCCTCATCTTTTAGCTTATAACAAACAATCGGTAACTGCTCACCTGCATTGTAAAGGGTGAAGCGACCAGTCGCTTCAACTGTCTGAGCTAAAAATCTCGCAACATCATGCGTCCGTTGATGAATTTCCTTATAACCATTGAAGCCAAATCGCATGAAATTATAGAACTGACCGATAATCGGACTGGCACTCCGAGAAAAGTTAATCGCCATAGTCGGCATATTGCCTCCCAAGTAAGACACGCTGAAAATCAATTCCTCTGGCAGATAAGCTTTATCGCGCCAAAGTACCCAACCGATGCCCGGATAAACAAGGCCGTACTTGTGGCCAGACGTATTGATCGAAACGACATTATCAAGCTGGAAATCCCACTTGAGTTCCGGCGCCATAAACGGCGTGTACATACCACCAGATGCGGCATCAACATGAATCGGGATACTGATTTTTGCGGTTTTATTGTAGTTGTTTAGTACGGCATCTAGGCCTGCGATATCGTCGTAGCAGCCGGTATAAGTAATGCCCAGAATGCCCACGATGCCAATCGTGTAGTCATCAAAATAGCTGGTAATGTCAGAAATATCGAGGCTCATATTGTCAGCCGTCATTGGCACTTCTCGCAGCTCAATATCGAAATAAACGGCGAATTTCTCCCAGCAGACCTGATAACCGGATGAAATCACTAGATTCGGTCGCTGCCCTAAGATATCAATACCTGCTGCTTTTGCCCGCGCTCGCCAACGGAATTTCATGGCCATACCACCTAGCATACAGGCTTCGGAGCTGCCTACGGTTGATGTCCCCATATAGGTTTCTTGATTGGGTGCATGCCAGAGATTGGCAATCATATTCACACAGCGATTTTCAAGCTCTGCTGTCCGAGGGTATTCACTCTTGTCAATAGCATTTTTCTCTAGCATTTCCCCCATCAGAAGGCTTGCCTCTGGTTCCATATAGGTCTGACAAAAAGTCGCTAAATTTTGTCGTGCTGCTCCTTCATCTAAAAGCTCATCTTTAATCAGTTGATAAGCAATACGCGGTTCTATCGGATCTGCGCCTAATTTGTACTTAGGAATATCATGTTCTGATTCACTTGACCCATATATTGGTCGTAGATAAACTGATTGCTTGGATTGATCGTTTTTGCCGTATAGCATATATTACCTCCATCTTCGTTATATCTTACTTTTATTTTAACACAAAAAGCGTCTTCAGCTTGCTTAGAACTCCTTTGATATAACAGTGTTCTGATAGAGTTTTTTGGCATATTTTCGCATCAAGTAATCCAGATAAAGCACGAAAACACCAGCTGTTAGAAGCGGAATGAACCAAACTTCTATCAGTTTCAGATGATCCATCTCATAAAACGCCATTACTTTGGTTACAATCATCTGTTGCAATAAAATCGATATGACATAATTTATCGGTGCACCAAGTATTAGAATAAAGAAACGACTCAGGAAAAATTCTTTAAAGACATACTTTTCATCTATAACAAGCTGATAGCGTGTTTGTAAGGTCTCTTTTTCAAGCCCCACAAATTGTTTCACAGAGATGGCTGTATGGCTTATTAGAAAAAACAGCGCAAACAAAATAAGAATGAGACACACGATGAGGAGAACACCATTAAAAAAATGTAACATCCCAATTGATTTAATACCTTGCGAAAAAGGTTCCCGCTTCATTTCCGTTTCTTGAAGAGTCGTCAGCTGTTGAAAAATTTTCGGGAAAAGAAAAATCATCGACATCAAACCATTCAAAAAAATCATCGTGATGAACATCGGTAAATTATTTGATAGAAGTTGCCTAAAATGACGGCTCATATATCGAAAAGCCATTTTAAAGAGATAGTTCACACAGGTTGCCCTCACATAATTCTAAACACCGATGCGGAAATTTCTCTAATAGCTGCCTATCATGTGTCACTAAAACAATCGTTAAGCCTTGCGCATTAAGCAGCTCAAGGAAACTCAAAACTTGTTCACTCATTTTGGGATCAAGATTTGCAGTTGGTTCATCCAAAAGTAAGACCTGTGGCTCAGTCGTCAATGCCATCGCCAATGCCAACCGTGACCGCTCACCACCAGAAAGCTCATCTGGATAATGTCGATAAAGAGGTAACAAGGCAAATTCTGTCAATAATTTCTCAACTTTTTCAGCGATTAATCCTTCAGGTAAACCCTTAAAATGATCGTAAATTGCTAGATTTTCAAACACCGTTTTATCACTATCAAAACTTAATTTTTGCGATACATACTTGACCTGTCGCTGAAACTGTCGGCGATAATCTGGATCATCAAACTGAACATTTTGATTTTGAAAAATAAACTCACCAGAAAACGCTAGCTCACCATGCAATAGCTTCAGCAAGCTAGATTTGCCAGCACCATTTTTTCCAGTCAAATAAACAAAGGCACCTGATTGGATTTGAAGCGATATATCATTTAAAATCTTATCTTCTTGATGGGTCAAATTGACTTGCTTGAATTTTATCATGCTCTACCCTTTCTACATCTGCTTCTCAGTATAGTAACAATTATAACAAAAATGAAGCAAATTTATTAGTAGACACAAAAAATCCTGCTAGATGCGGATTTTTTTATCATTGTCCTATTAATTTATAATTCTCAATTCTATAAATTTTGTCTGCTATCTTTTTTAAGCGTTCATCGTGACTAACGATAATCAAAATTTTATCTTCTTTCTTCAATTTCTGGAAAACCGCCATAACAAGTTCAAAATTTTCTACATCTAGGTTAGTCGTTGGTTCATCTGCTAAGATAATAGGTGGCTCTAAAATAAGACTCCTAGAAATGGCAACACGTTGTTTTTGACCACCAGAGATATTTTTAACTTTTGTGCCTAAAACATCTGCTACTTCAAACTTTTGAGCCAATTTCCTAGCCTTGTCTATTGCAAAATCCTTATCTCTTTTATCATTATATAAAGTTGGCAAGATAATATTTTCGAGTGTTGTATACTCATCTACTAGTGCAAAATCTTGTAAGATATAGCCAATATAGTGATTTCTAAACCGGCTCATCTCCTCATCATTTTTAGGGAAAATTTCATGGTCATTATAAAAATAATTGCCTTCGTCATATCGCTTGACTCCCGCTATCATATCAAGTAATGTCGATTTACCACTTCCTGATTTTCCCATTAGTAAGATAATCTCTCCTTTCCGGGCTGTAAAATCAGCTTGTTTAAAAATCAACTTATCTTTATATTTCTTGGTAATTCTTGTCATTTTAAGCATCTAACGCCCACCAAACTTTCTTTTTTATTGTCTTTCTGCCAAAAAGAATCAGAGTCAAATTGAGTAAAAAGAGATATAAATAATCAGCAGGTATGACACCAACACCTAAAGTATGTATAAATACCAAAAACAATAGCGCTGTTACAATAATCAAGACAAAAAACATTGTACTAAAATTAGCTATTATTTTTTTATTAGATACACCAATGATACGAAATAGCCTAATATCTTGTTTCAATATTTTAAGACTTGAGGAAATCGTCAAATATATCAATAACACGCTAAAAGATAGAAAAATCACTGATACTATCATCCCAAAAACAAAGTTACCTACATAATAATTAAAGCTAGATTTAAAGCGTTCTTTCAGAGAAACAAAACCTATTTTTAGATTTAATTTTTCGGCATTTTTTCTGAGAACTGTGGCTTGTGAAGATGTCATATGTGTCACTGCAAGCTCTCGCCAAAAACTTGAATCCACTTGACTACTTTCAATCATATTCTTTAAGTCTTCCTTTTTTACAGGAATTAATGCTTTAGACTGACTATCTGTATAATCTTGGATACCACTACAAAGCATCGGGTGATTTTCTGACTCAAAAAAACAAGTGATTAAAAAGTCAGAAATAATCTTTTTTTCATTTTCTGAATAATCTATAACTCTACCGTCCACTGCAGTTTTCGGCATGTAGTCAATTTCATAAACCTCTTCCGTACTTTTTGCCTGCAATACATTCAATTCAGGTATCGCTCTGATGAGCCGCGTTGTTTCATTCCAAAGAAAAAGATTCATCATAAAGGTCGTGATACAAACTAGCGCAAACAAGATAAATCGTTTCCTTAATAAAATAATATTCAATCTTTTCATATTAAGTTCCATATCAATAAATAAAAAGCTAATGCTTTTAACACTCCTAAACCAATCACCATTAAAAATAAACCAATCATAATGTTAGCGTTCACATGTCCCGTAAACTTAGTATGATGCAAGGCAAAATAAGCCAAAAACGATTAACTGAGAAGAAAAGTCAAGCATCAGATTCTCTCGTATCATTCGACACCTAGACTTTCCTACAAGATAGTGAATCCTAAGTATCTTGATATCCGATATGATTGTAAGGATAAAAATCATCATATTCACCAATAAAATAAATAGGATAAAAATTTGACTATTACTTTGGACTTTAGAAGACAAAAACATCCCTAATAATAAGACTGTATAAATATTGACAAGAACAAGCGACCATTTTGTTTTATTTATTTTCATTGATTTAAATTGCCTACTCAAAAAATCTCGCTTCCACCGAGATTTTCTATAACTTTTCATTACTTATTTCAATGTCATTTGTTACCTAAAAATTAATTATTAGAACGAATGATTTTAATCGGATCAACTTTCATAACAGAAATAACAGGGATGCAGGCTATGGTGGGGAAGAGAATTATCAAACCGTTTTAAATAAATATCAACGCACACCTCTGATTACCTATAATGCCTATGAAAAGGAACAAAAACGAAAATTTAGAAAAGATCCCTTTAAAACAGCGAGTTGGTTTTATGATTCTGAACAAGATTACTTCATCTGCCCGAATCATCAGAAAGCGACTTATCGATATGAGAGCCATCGAACAGATAAATATGGATTGACACGAGATTTGAAAATCTATGAATGTGAAGATTGTCAAGGCTGTCCAGTTCGTCATTTATGTACTCGGGCTAAAAGTGACAACAACCGACGACTTCAAATCAATC
>NZ_BAAGGP010000013.1:0-44867 GCF_054658615.1 Pseudolactococcus yaeyamensis | reverse complement strand
CGGTTGAATCTAAGCACAAAACAACGCAAGAAATGAGTTATTATATCTCAAGTCTTGAGGCGACACCTGAAAAATTATTAATGATTGTCCGTGAGCACTGGAAAATTGAGAGTTTACATTGGGTGCTGGATGTTGTATTTTCTGAGGATGAGTGTCATGTCATCTCAGAGAATGCGCAAAAAGTTTTGAATGTGTTTAGAAAATTCGCCATTTTGGCCCATCGTACTTATTTGAAACAAGTAAATAAAAGGGTTAGTGTCAAGCAGAATCTATTGAAATGCTTGGTGAATGAGAAGATATTGACTGACGTAATAAAAAGTTTATGAAACGACCGTGACCAGACCGCTAACCCGTCCGCAATTAATCCTTGACAACTTTGGCATAAAATCCCGGTGGATAAACAACGTCATGCTGAGGATAATCCAGAAAATGGTGGTAATAAACACTGATATCGCTTGTCGTTTGGCAAAAGTCAGGCTTGATGATGCCTTCAAATTGATAGGTTAAAATGTTCAAGCCAATCGGGTATAACTGAATGGGGAAATTTTTGACAGTCATTAAATTTTGACCATTCTGATAATATTTTTCTTGAATCTGTAACCATTTGGGGCTCTGATAATAAAGTTGTCGCATGATAAATGTCTGAATATCCTGCGATAACTGGACTGTCAATTTTTCTGACGTTGATGCAAAGGGTGTTCGGAGGACTTGAAGTAAACTCCCCACACCAAAAGTAAATTCACGCTTTAAATAATGCAAGCGACCTGTCAAATCTTCATGGCATAAATAGTTTAAACGCAATTTTTCACGCTGCAGGTCCAGCTCCCAATAATAAAAACCAGCATTTTGCGACAAATAGAGTAACTGTCGCTTGAGTGTCGTCAAATTCTGACCTAGCCATAAGTCTTTTCCCATGAGCCAGAGAACGGTATAACCATGCGCCCGATAAGTTTCCGTCCGCTCCCGTAGACGTTGAATAGATAAGTGACTGCATTGAATTTCGATGGCAATCTGATCATTGACTAGTAAATCAGGTGTTTGCTGTAATTCTGGTAAAAAATGTTCGACTTTAACCTGTTCTGTTTGCTTAAACCAGTGATATAATCGTTTTTTCAGGGTTAGGTGTTGCAGACTTTCATTTTCTGAATAGTACTGACAATTTGCTAAATTCACATGGGCAAAATGTGGTATTTTGACATGCCCATTTTTCAAACGTACCTGACTTTTGCAGACGGGACAACGCAAAAATTGTCTTGTCAAATCTGCAAGGTCTGTTGTACTAAGTGCTAATAAATTGACGATTTCTTCTATTTCATTCAGTGCGACTAACATCATTACCTCTTACTCTCTTATACGGAAAAAATCCGTGATTGCTCACAGATTTTTTATAGTCAGTATTAAGAATCATAAAGCTCAAAAATATCGTTATCGTCAGCATGATTTTCATATAAATAGTTTGCTAAGAGGGCAAAAAATAACGGGCCGATAACTAAAAAGATACCAGCTATCAAGCCATCTGATATGAGGCTAGCATAAATCTCAAAGACAATCGCCAGTGACACCATAGCAACAACAGATAGTGATAGATACTTAACAGTAGACTTGTGGTGGACAAGTTTCAAATACTCGCCTGAAAACTTAGCTTTAAAAAATGGATAAGCACAAGCTACAATGAGATAGGGTAAACTTCTGGAGACATTTGTCATCAAAGTCAGATGATTATAGAGCGTATTGACAAATGGTGTGCCGATTGATACCAAGATAATAAAGCCACCGATAACCAAAGCCTGCATTTGAACTGCTTTAAAATGGATGCCTTGTTTATTTTTAACAAGTAGTCGCTTCGGAAAAACAAATCGATGGCTCGCATGTAGCAAAACTTTTAAAGGGGCATAGCCAATGGTCACAAGTAAGGCTAGATAGGAGACAAACATCATTAATGCCGTATAGCGGACACAGAATTCGCGAAACAAAGCATTTGTCGAAACTTGTCCTGATAAATGTGCCATTAAGCGATACATGAGATTGCCCAGATGATTTTGAGAGTTCGTATGAATGGCTGAGAAATCTGTCCCAATGCACATAGAAAGGATGTTGAAAAAATAGAAAGTTAGAACCAAACCGCCACTTATCAATAAAGCTTTGGAAAATTTATGCTGTTGATTGCCAACTTTTTCAACCAAACTTGACACCGTATCTAGTCCACCAAATGCTGTAACTGCAAAAATCATAAATGGTAGCTGTGATAAAAAACCTGTCAAATTTGAGGTTTCAAAAAAAGTATCTGATGTCATAGCGTTTTTAACATGCGGTAAAATCTCTGCTGGTTGCTGGAATGAACGAATGAGGTTCAGTCCAAACATTAAGACAACTAATCCAATTGTCAGGATAGCAGCAACATACATCAACCTAGCAATTTTAAGAAAGCCTTGATTAATGATAAATGTCAAAATATATAAACCTAGAAGAGATAACAGCATCAACACCACTTTGGTAGATATCCCGAAAACAGTTGGCATCTGCGAGACATCTCGGCCAAAAACAAGTAAACCAAAAGGAATCCAAAGTCTTAAAATTAGTGAGGTCATCCAAACAAAATAACTCGCATACCACACAAAAGTTGTGATAAAAGCAATTTTAGGTGTTAAATTATCTGCGAGCCAATCATATAAAGACCCTCTAGATTTGGGATAGGCGCTAGTAAATTCAGCGCTCATCATGGCAAAGGGGAGAAAATAGAATATGGCTGCTAACGCTAACCAAAATAGTGATTTTAATCCCATGGTAAAAAAAGCTGTTGTCGAACTGGAAATTGAAAATACTGTTGTCGTCATCACAATAATCATTTTCCTGACAGAAAAGATTGGTTTAGTCATCCGTGTGCCTCCAGTCTTTTTCCATAAACAACCCCATCTTAAGACAACAAACTAAATAAACTAACAATCAAAACTTAAAATAGATAAACTACGACAGTCAAAAATTAAACAAAATTATTTCTTTTGCCAAGATTGATAGAGACTATCCATAATCTTCACACCAGTCAAAGTCATATCTGCTGTCATCTTAGGACTGAGACGTTCTCCTGAAAGGATGAGCTCATTAACATGCTGAACTTCGTAGACAAAATCACTCTCAAAATCAGCATTGAGTTGACGCTTGATGCCACCATCCGCAAATCGAACGGTTGCTGTTTGGGCACGCCAAAATTCTGGAATGACGAGTTTTCCTTTCGTCCCCTGAATCGTCATGACTTTATCCAAGGCGACCTGAGTCGTCAAAAAGATGTTAACCAAGACACCGTTATCAAGTTTTAACAAGACTTTGGCTTGTGTGTCTGCTTCACCATTTACCATATCGGCAATGCCTGAAAAATCTGTGATTTGGGCATCGAAAATATATTGCAAATAACTTATCGCATAAGGCAGCATGAAATGGACGGTGCCTCCGCCAGCTTTAAGGTCATTGAACCAAGAGATATGCTCCATGTTGGCATAGGCCGTCACGCTATCGACCGCCAAAATATCACCGATTTCATCTGACTGGACGACTTCTTTAACGAGCTGTGTGACAGGTAGGAAGATCGATTTTTGTGCCTCCATCAAGAATAAATTTTTATCACGCGCTAGCTCAAAAAGTTCTTCTGCCTCAGCTAAAGTCAGGGTAAACGGTTTTTCTAACAAGACATTTTTTCCTGCCAACAAGGCTTGCTTGGCTTCTGGAAAATGCCCTTTGTTATAAATCGCAATATAAATCACATCCAACTCTGAATCTGCATAAAGTTCAGCGTGACTACCATAGGCTTTAGGAATATGATATTCAGCTGCAAATGCTTGTGCCGCTTCCAGGGTACGACTTGAAATCGCAGCGACTTCCCCGTTCTCTGTTAAACGAACACCTTCTATAAATCTAGGTACAACTTGTGCTGTGGAAACAATGCCATATTTTATCTTTTTCATACTTTTATTGTATCATAAAAAACATAAACATTATTAAAAAAGTTGTATTTTTTATATTTCAAAAGAGGTTGGGATAAAAGACCTCTAAAAAATAGGCTATGAACGATTTCCGTGTTAATCGTTCATAGCCTAATTTGTGTCGCTTTTTGAAAAATTGTCAAGCTACATGGTGAATCATCGGAAACAATACGAAATATAGTAAGAAAAGTGCTGTTTTTGTGTGAAATTGGTATTCTTTTGCCAAAACAATACGAAATTAGCAAGAATAGTGCTGATTTTGTGTGAAAGAGTCTGGGACAAATGTCCTCTAAAAAATGAACTATGACTGATATCTGATATTAATCTGAGTGCTTCATATCCTATTTCTTTAGAAATGATACGAATTTGTTAAAAGCGCTCCTAGCATTTAAAAAATCAAGAAACTGTGAAAAGTCGAGAATTAGTATCATTTAGTCTATCCATTTTTGAAGCCTTTTGTCCCAACCTCATTGCGTTTATTTTTAATTTTTTTGCTCAAAAATGGAGCGCAAAATCTGCAGGCATGGTCGAAAGTGATGAGATATTCACGACATCCCCCGGCTGTGGCGCATGGATAAATTGACCATTTCCGAGATAGATACCGACATGGTTGCCGCCGAAGAAAACGAGGACATCGCCGACTTTTGCTTCTTCAACTGAGACTTGCTGCCCAACAGTCATCTGAGTCCAAGTCGTCCGACCAATTTCTTGCCCCAACGCTTCACGATAAACATACGATGTAAAACCAGAACAGTCAAAACCATCAGGCGTCGTGCCACCATAAACGTAAGGGACACCTTGATAGCGATTCGCTGTTTCGATGAATTTTTCTTCCCGTGTTTTGACTGGTGCAGGAGCCGGAATTGTTGCTTTTTCAGTCTCATGAACTTGTTTTTGAACAGTTGTATGTCCTTTTTCAACTGTCTTGAGCGCCCCGTGAACAATTCCTGTAAAGTAATCTAGATTAGGCTTTGATTGGTGATATGTGATATCATCTTGAAACTTTAAATGATGTCTTGTTATCTCATCTGCTTTAGCAGAAACACCAAATCCAATTGATACCAGTATGAGAGTTGCTAAAGTCATTTTACTTTTGTTATTTATTTTTTTCAACATAAGTAGTATTGTACCACAAAAAAAACACCCCAAAAGGCGTTTTCATCATCTCTTAACCGACTTGTCAAATTGTCATATTACTGACAAACGTGTTATTGATTTGTCATATTTAAATTAGAACAAACCTGAGATGTGACCTGCATTGTCCACATCCATATTAAGAGCCGCAGGTTTTTTCGGCAACCCCGGCATGGTCATGATATCCCCTGTCAAGGCGACAATAAAGCCAGCACCGAGCTTGGGAACAAGTTCCCGAATCGTAATACCAAACCCTTCTGGTGCCCCTAAAATGTTTTGGTCATCTGAAAAACTATACTGGGTCTTCGCCATACAAATCGGCAGCTTATCCCAACCATTTCGTTCAAAGATTGCGATTTGTGTCTGTGCTTTCTTGGTCAAAGTAACAGATGTACCACCATAGATTTGGGTCACAATCGTTTCAATTTTTTCAGGAATTGACGCTTCTAAGTCATACAAATAGTGGAAATCAGATGTTCTTTCAGTTGCTTTAATCACTTTTTCAGCCAAGTCTAAACCGCCAGCACCACCCTTAGCCCAGACTTGTGTGAGTGAAAAATCAACATTTTTAGCCGTTAATAATTCCGAAAGAACTGCGATTTCTTCTGCCGTATCTGTCACAAACTCGTTAATTGCGACAACTACAGGTAAACCATAGCCTTGGATGTTATCAACATGCCGATTGAGATTTGCAAATCCTGCTCGTAGTGCAGACGTATTTTCCGCCGCCAAATCGGTCTTCGCCACACCACCATTCATTTTTAAAGCACGGACGGTTGCGACGATGACGACGGCATCAGGATTTTTAGGGAGTTCACGTGTTTTGATGTCAAGGAATTTCTCGCCGCCGAGGTCAGCGCCAAAGCCCGCTTCAGTGACGGTGAAATCCGCCGCTTTCAGGGCTGTTGTCGTTGCAAGGACACTGTTACAGCCGTGGGCGATATTGGCAAATGGCCCGCCATGAACAAAGGCTGGTGTGCCTTCTATCGTTTGCACAAGATTAGGTTTGAGGGCGTCTTTAAGCAAAACGGTAATCGCCCCTTGAATTTCGAGGTCACCAACGGTCACCGGTTGACGGTCATAAGTATAGGCCACGACGATTTTAGCCAGACGTGCTTTGAGGTTGTCTATCGAAGTCGCTAAGCAAAAGACCGCCATGATTTCACTGGCAACGGTAATGTCAAAACCATCTTCACGAGGGATGCCATTCATCGGTGAGCCAAGTCCAGCAATAATCTGACGCAGTTCGCGGTCGTTAAGGTCAACCACGCGTTTCCAGATGACACGACGTGGGTCAATGTTGAGGTCATTGCCTTGGTGGATGTGATTATCTAAGAGGGCAGCAATCGCATTATTAGCCGTCGTAATGGCATGCAAGTCTCCCGTAAAATGGAGGTTAATATCTTCCATCGGTAAAACTTGAGCATAGCCACCACCTGCAGCCCCACCTTTGATACCCATGACAGGACCAAGAGAAGGTTCTCGCAAGGCAATCATAGCTTTCTGACCAAGTTGGTTGAGCGCATCACCCAGACCAATCGTGACGGTTGATTTGCCTTCACCTGCAGGGGTTGGATTGATGGCAGTAACTAGAATCAATTTTCCATTATCATTTTTTTGTAACTTATCAAGTGCTTCAAAGGTAATTTTAGCTTTATATTTGCCGTATTGTTCAATGTCGTCACTAGAAATGCCAGCTTTAGCAGCAATGTCCGTAATGCCTTTCATAGGTGAGGCTTGAGCGATTTCAATATCAGTTTTTACCACGATGCGTCTCCAATTTCTTCATTATTACCTTATATTATACCAAAAAACTCTCAAATTGCCTTTGTTTCCTTTTATTTACTCCTATCAGCACCTTCAATGTTCGGCTTTTGTTGGCTTTTTAGCCTTCTTATCGCTTTTTCTGATTTTCTCGTTTCTGACAACATGACCATTCAATCAAGACTTTTTCCTTATTTGGAGATGTCTAGGATGATTTATTTTGCATGGAGAATGTCCCTATCTCTGCTGTTTGTTGTCCTGCTATATCTGCGCTATTCACTTGTATCTTATAAACTGATTTTTCATCTAACACACTCATATCAAGTGATAGCTCGAATTGGGTTTTCTCGCCTTGCAACTTTGTCGTGAAACTTGGTGTCTTGATTTTAACGCCATCTTGATAGATTTCTAAGTCAGGTATTTCTTCTACCTTGATAGGTGCCGTGAATTTAACAGTTGTTTGAAGGGCATCACTCTCAGCTTTAATGTCTTCAATATTTTTCACCTGCTTAATATACGGTTTAGCTGTTTGACGCAAGGGTTGATAGTTAATATCAAAATGCCATTCTCCCTCGTATTTTAAGGCTGGCGGTATGGTAGATAGCTCACCTGTTTCAGATGCTGTAGCTTCAGCTCCCTCATGCTCGTTCCACTCTTCCCATGATAACTCCGAGATTTGAAGGATTAGATTTGTATCATCTGGCATTTTGTTTGAGTTAAAAGTGAAGTTGACCCTACCATAAAACGTATCACCTTCAATTCGGAAAGTTGACAGCGTGATGCCCCCACCAACGAGGTCATTTGACCTATCGCTAGGCGCAAAAAGAGAGAAGAAAATATTTTGATAGTCTACCCCTGCAGCAAGCTCCTTATCTAGTAATTGCTGCAATCTGTCATCATCAAGCTTAAACTGATAATCAAAGATAAATTTCTTTTTTGTAGCCATAAATTTGGTCAGCTTAATCTCAAGACCATTTTGCGTACTTGTCAAATCAAATTTGGCTGGTGTTAGATTTTTTTCTACCTTTGTTAAACGATCAGATTTAAAATTCTCAACTTCTTTTTTGGAGCTAGTACCAAGTGAAATTTCATGTACTGCAATCAATACGATTGCGATAATAATGATTAGAGTAGCTAAGACGATATACCGATTATATTTCTTTCTAGTGTGTTTAAGTATTTGACTCACAACTTCGTCCTCCGTTATTTAAACGTTTTCATACAAAACTATGTTTACCATAACATGGTTGACTATTCGTGTCAATTGCACGTGACACACTTGTCTTAGTTTTGCTTGCCTCCCCATTCACTTTTGATCAAATGATAGGCTGTGACAGGACTTTTCGCTTGCGTAATCGGCCGACCGACAACGATAAAATCACTGCCAATTTGTCTCGCACGACTTGGCGTCATTACACGCTTTTGATCACCAACTGCTGCACCCGCGGGACGAATACCCGGTGTTAGACAAATAAAGTCTGATGAGGTCGTTGATTTGATCAACTCAACTTCTTGAGCTGAACAGACCACGCCTGCAAGCCCTGCCTCTTGAGTTTTTTGTGCATAATGCACGACTGATTCAGTCAAGCTCGTCTGAATATTTTGAAAATCATGCATCTGTTGTTCACTCGTTGAGGTCAACTGTGTCACAGCAATCAATTTTGTCGTTCCTGCCAAGCCATCCAAAGCCTCAGACATCATCTCCACGCCACCTGCTGCATGGACATTAGTCAAGTCAACACCAAGATGACGAATGACTTTCATGGCTGACTTGACCGTGTTTGGAATGTCATGCAATTTCAAATCCAAAAAAACATCATGCCCTAAAGATTTGATATATTTGACAACATCAGGCCCTGCGGCATAAAACAATTCCATGCCAACCTTAACGTAGAGCTGCTCATCTGTGTCAAACTGTTTTAAAAACGTTTTGACTTCTGCTATGCCTGCAAAATCTAATGCAATGACTGGTCTGTTTTCTGTAAATTTACCCACGAATCGCCTCCTGACATTCTCTAATAAAAGTTTCTAAATCGCTAATACCGTACTTATCCATGACCTCTGGCAAGGTCTCGATGATTTTCGGACAGATAAAAGGATCTGTAAAGTTAGCTGTACCGACACCAATGGCTGACGCTCCAGCAATCATCATCTCCAAAGCATCTTCAGCAGAATCAACCCCACCCATCCCAATAATTGGCAGACTTGAGACTTGCGACACTTGACGAATGAGTTTAAGCGCTACAGGAAAAATAGCAGGCCCTGACATCCCCCCTGTCCCATTGGCGATAATCGGCTGTCTCGTTTGCAGATTAAACCGCATCCCAACCAAGGTGTTAATCATCGTAAACCCAGTTGCCCCAGCATCTTCGACCGCTTTAGCAATGGTTGTAATATCTGCGACACTCGGCGTTAATTTAACATAGACAGGCACATCAGACACTGAAACAGCAGCTTTGACAGCATCATAGGCAAGTTCAGGGACTTGACCGATGAGTAGACCATTATTACCGTGATCGACATTGGGGCAAGAAATGTTGAGCTCAATAGCTGAAACATTTTTAACCTTAGAAATCTTCTCCGTAACCAAGGCATATTCTGCATTAGAAAAACCAGCAACATTGGCAATAATCGGCAAGTCTGGACACTCTCGTGCCAACCATGTCAATTTGTCTGCAATGACAGCGTTGACACCCGGATTTTGCAGACCAATGGCATTGAGCATGCCAGACGGCGTTTCTGCCACACGTGGCGTTGGATTGCCAAAACGCGCCTCTGCTGTTGTCGCCTTAATCATGATTGAACCTAAACGGTTGATGTCATAATATTTGGCATATTCTTGCCCAAAACCGAAACAGCCTGATGCTGGGATAATCGGATTTTTCAGGTCAAGCCCCGGTAATTTAACTGCTAATCTATTGTTTGTCATCATATGATTACCTCACTTGTTCTAAAGATTGGGCCTTGATCACAGACTTTCAAGGCTTGCTGACCTGTTTCATCACCTGCCACATGGACGACACAAGCGTAACAAGCACCCATGCCACAAGCCATTCTAGCTTCCATTGAAATAAAAGCATTGGGATGATTTTCTGTGCGACTGGCAACTGCTCTAAGCATACCTGTAGCACCACAAGCATAGACAGCATCAAAATCCATCACTTCAATTTCATCCATTAAAACGCCAACATTACCATCACGACCGTATGACCCATCATCTGTGACGATTTTGAGTTCAGATGCCACGCTAGTAAATTCTGATTCTAAAATAACTGCCGATTTCTGGGCGAAGCCTAACAAAACTGTCACTGCTACCCCCATTGCCACCAAATCACGCGCGAGTTGCACGAGAGGTGGGGTGCCGATGCCGCCGCCAATGATGAGGGCTTTTTGTTTTGGAAAAGGCATATTGAGATTGAAACCATTGCCGAGTGGCCCCATGACATCTAGTTTCTGATCAGGTGTCATTTGAGAAACGTCCGCAAGACCGGGTCCTTCGACACGGTAAATGATGACGCAGGTTTTGGCTTTACGGTCATACTCAGAAATCGAAATCGGACGGCGCAAAACCTTATCAGGACTTGGCACACGGATATGGAGGAACTGGTCAGGCACTGTCATATCTAGCACCATTTCTCCCTGTAGCACCATGCGAAAAACGCGCGGGCCAATTTTAACATTTGACATAATTGTCATGTTTTCTTGTAAAATCATCGTAACCTTTCTTAATACATTTCGTACAAAATCGTACTTGGTTAAAGCATATATATAAAAAACCGCAGGAAAAATCCCGCAGTTTGCTTTCATCTGACGCTGCAACCTTATCACGCTCTCGGCGTGACTTAAAGGACTTTCGTCTATTATAACAAATTGATGGCTAAAAACCAATAGGTTCCAAGCGTTTATTTTCTATCTTTCAGTGCTTTCAAAGCGTAAAGGATTGAAACGGTATCAATCACTTCTTGGAGCAGAGCACCAATGATGGCAGGGAGGACACCTGTTGAAGCAATCAGCATGAGTGCAATACAAATGAAGATACCGATTAAAACGGCCTCTTTCGCGACTTTCATCGTCTCCCTAGAAATTTTGATGCTCTCAGGTACAAGATTTAAGTCATTTCGCAAGACGACAACGTCAGCACTTTCACTGGCGACTGTTGAGCCACTGGCACCAAGGGCAATCCCAACATCAGATAAGGCAAGGGCTGGCGCATCATTAACGCCGTCTCCGACCATGACCATAGGTCGATGCGTTTCTGGCAATGCTTTTAAGATACCAATTTTTTCACTTGGCATGAGTCCTACATGCATTTCTGTAATCCCTAGTTCACCCGCAACCAGTTCAGCAGTTTTTTCATTATCACCTGTCAGCATCAAAATGTGTTGGACATCTTGAGCTTTCAAGCGTTCAATCACGTGTTGAGATTCTGGTCGAATTTTGTCTTCAAACAAGATTTTTCCGATAAAGACATCATCTTCACTGATGAAAACAGCTGTGCCAGTCACTTTTTCATCTGCTGCATTGGCAAAGTTTGCACGACCGATACGATAGGTTTTAGTGTCAATGATACCGCTCAAGCCAAGACCAGTTGATTCTTTTAAATCTGATACTTCTAAAAGTGTCAAGCCTTTTTCAGTGGCGAGTTTGACCAATGATTTAGCTAAAATATGGTTACTTCCGATTTCTAAGGCAGCTGCGATTTGAAGTAAATCATTTTCTGAATACGTTACCACCCCAGGCGTAATCGATTTGACCTGTAAAATACCAGTCGTTAAGGTGCCTGTTTTATCAAAAGCGACCGTCTTGGCAAGTGACAATTTTTCAATCGTCGTGCCATTTTTAACGAGTAAGCCATTACGCGAGCTCCGGCTCATACCACCGACAAAAGCAATCGGTGCCGCCAAAATCAAAGGACATGGACTTGCGACAACTAGCACTTCAGCAAAACGTGTCATACTACCAGAAACAAGCCAAGCCGCTCCTGCAATCAACAAGGACACAATCGTAAATGGCACGGCATAACGGTCTGCCAAACGGACAAACTGGGCAGGCGTTGCTTCACTTTCTTTGACCAATTGAACGATTTTTTGGTACTGACTGTCGGATGCTTTTTTGCTCGCCTTAATCAAGACGGCTGTTTCACCATTGACACTACCAGACAAAACGTCATCGCCAACTGCTTTCGTAACTGGTTCAGACTCCCCAGTTAGAGACGATTCGTCAAACCAGCTATCGCCCTCCAAAACAATCCCATCAATCGGCACAACTTCACTTGCCTTAACGAGCAAAACATCGCCAATTTCAATCTCATCAATGGGGGTATCTTCATAACCATCGCCAACTTTTTTATGAGCAAAGGTTGGTGAATTTTCTAGCAGTTTATGCAGTTCACGACTTGCACGGTGGGCTGCGTAGTCCTCTAACGACTCCCCACCAACAAGCATGACAATGATAATCAAACTTGCCCAGTATTGACCAATGACCAAGGTTGAAATAATTGCGATAATAGCGAGTAAGTCAACGCCATAACGACCGCTGCGTAATGTCTTAATCATCTCAATAGACATCGAAATAGCCAAAATCGCCCCCGAAACTGTCACAAGTAAACGTGTCATCGTCGGCTGCTTAAAGCCAAAATCTAATACTAATGCAATAATTGCGATAATAAAAGTGAGGGACAGTTTTTGCCAATTTTTCATAATTATAATATCTCATTTCTAAAAATCTCTTAGATTAGTATAGCATAAAAGCCTTAAAAATAGTATTCTTACATTTGTTCAACTAAACAGAGAATTTCCTTTATCACGTTTTTGTTTTAAGATGTATCCAGAAAACAATAAGATGCTTTTACAGTTTTCAAAAATGTTTTACTTAGTAGCGTGTCTTCACATCTGCTATCAGATAATTAATGAGATTAATGTTATTGACACATCATAAAAAATGACCTCTAATCAAACTGATAACTCCTACTTTTGAAAGTTATTTTCTACACTTTCCTATTTCAGCGCAACAAAAAAACAACCACAGAAGACTGTGATTGCTATATTTTGAACACTGAATTATTTAACAGCGTCTTTCAAAGCTTTACCAGCTTTGAATGCAGGAACAGTTGTTGCTGCGATTTTGATTGATTTACCAGTTTGTGGGTTACGACCTTCACGAGCTGCACGTTCGCGAGTTTCGAATGTACCAAAACCGATGAGTTGAACTTTTTCACCTTTTGCAAGGAATTCAGAAACTGAAGCGAAAACAGCGTTTACTGCTTTTTCAGCATCTTTTTTAGTCAGATCTGCAGATTCTGCAACTTTTGCGATTAATTCTTGTTTGTTAGCCATTTTAAAAATGTCCTCCAATAATTATTTTTACCCTTAGGCAAACTTTATTATAGCAAGTAACTGCCATTAAAGCAAGTAAAAATGCTACTTCTAACACTTTTTATAGAAATTTTTACATAAAAATCGCTTTTTTGCTATTTTTGCATGAGATTAAAGACAAATTTATCATTTTTCAGATCAAGTTTACTGGCTTGCAAGAACGTATCCTTAGCAATCGCAATTTGCGGTAAATCAATTAAAATTTCTTGTTTTTCAGATTTAATCATGACAAATTTAGGTAAATCATATGTCCCTTTGATATAGTTTAAGACAGTCTTAGCAGGTAAACTCAAAGTCCCTATTGAGATGCTAGTCACTTTCAGATTGACTGACCCATCATTTAAGGCATAAGGCTCAAAATAGACATACAAAGGGATATCTTTCCCAAATAACTGGTAGGATCCTTCAAGAACGGCTTTATCTGAGAGATAAAATTTATAAGACATCTTCTTATCTTGAAAATCTCCTAAATATTTGTTAATGACCGTATTCAGTTGCTCAGTATTGGTTGAGATTTCTGCTGCTTTATTCACGCCTTTGATGACGCTCACTTTATCCAATACTTCTTGATCACGATGTTTGGTTACTTGAAAACCAACGACCGCAACGAGTGCGATATTGATGGCAAGTATGAATAAAAAGAGATATTTCCAATAATTATTTTTCATTATGGTGCTCCTTGTAAACCTCAGTTACTGCGTCACTCATGATTTGATAACCGATATTATTAGGATGGAAACGATCTTCCTCAAACAAGGCATTATTTGTAATTGTTTGAACATCTCCTTCACTAGTTGTCACGCCCTTACTACCATTTACCCCCTGATACAAAAGGTCATTAATCGGTACAAAGTACACCTTCTTTTGCTGGGCAATGATTTCCTGTGTTGCTTGATTCCAACGGTCAATGATATCTTGCATCTCCGTGATATCAGGGAAATTGAGGTAAAAAGGATTATAGATGCCGAGAACATAAACTTGTGCCTCTGGATTATAATCTCGGATAAAGGCAAAGATTGCCATCAACTGTTTTTGATAGGCTTGAGCAGGCTTATCAAATGATTTTTCTGTCAAATCCGTGAGCTGCGTTCTAATCACTTTCATGACATCATTGCCACCAACAGTGATGGTAATCACATCAGCCTTCTTAAGCGCCGCTTGAATTTTCTTTTGTTTGGTCATGCGCTTGTAAATTTGAGTAGATGTATTGCCAGCAACGCCAAAATTTTGCGACACGACATCCACAGCAGAAATTTCACCCATAGCATTGGCAAACAAAGGAATAAAGCCTCCTTGATTGGTTTGATCCCCAACACCTTCTGTCAAGGAATCGCCGATAGCGACATAGTTCAGACGTTTCTGAGTCAGAGCAGATTTCAACTCTTTATTAGAAAGTCCTGATCCTGCAGGTCGAATTAAAAAATGACTAACGCCAGTATAGATGGCAAAAATTGCCACCACGAAGACAGCAATTTCAATCAACCAACGGCGCACACGCCCTTTGAACTTATTTTTTTCCATAGTTTTTCCTATTATGTGTTCATGTACTAACTGTGTAACTAGCACTGTCAAGCAACCAACAACTCTCTATTCAAACTCAATCATGAGCGCCCAAGCACCTGAACCGGTATGTGTCGCAACCGTTGAGTTAGTATCTAGGATTGGAATTTTTTTATCAACAAAAGGTTGTAATGTGTCTCTCATTTGCTCAGAGAAAGTCAAGTTTTCCGCATGGGAAATCCCAATCTCTTTGATCTTTCGATTTGTGATTTTATCTACAAATTCATCTAACCATTTTTGGAAAGTCTTATTGCCGCGACCTTTTAAAATCGGATCTAGTGATGTATCGACTAGTGCCATTACCACCTTAATGTTCAAAAGGCCACTCAGAACACCTGTCACACGATTGACACGGCCACCTTTAACCAAATTATCAAGGTTAGAAATTCCGATGAAAAGCTCCGTATTCTCTTTTGTTTTTTCAATCGCTATTAAAATCTCTTCTTTCGTCGCACCCTTCGCTGCCAATTTCGCTGCTTCAATGACTTGGAACTTCAATCCTTGGTCGATAAAGTCGCTATCAATCACTGTCACATCTGCATTCGAGAGCATAGCACCTTGCCGCGCCGCTTCTACTGTGCCTGATAAAGCTTTCGTCAAATGGATACTGATGATTTGGCTGCCGTCTTCTGCTAGTTTATCGTAAGTTTCCGAGAATACCCCAACTGGGGGTTGAGATGTTTTAGGCAGATTCTTACTGACCTTCATTTTTGCCATGAATTGGTCAGCTGATAAATCTGTATCCTGATAGAGGACACCATCAATTAATATCGCTAAGGGAACAATCGTAATCCCGTATTTTTCAATCAGTTCTGGTTCAACTGTAATCGTTGAATCCGTCACAATTTTAATCGTCATGCTTAAAAACTCTTTTCTGTCGGAAATGACTAAAAAAATAAAAAATTATTTTCTAGTAATTCCCCAAAATATGTTATACTTGAGATGAAGTGGTTATCAAAACTAGATAGTAGAATTTGAATTACTTCCAAGATTATTATATCAAATTTTGAATAAAATTTCTCAATTCATCCTGTTACAGCTTAAATGTTAATCGCATCATGCCCTCTCAAATAGAAAAAAGGTGTCTTTTGAAAAATTCTAAAGCTTACATCATTACTAACGAAGTCTTTAACGCCGTCACACACGGTATCGGATTTGGCTTGGCAGTCGCAGGGCTGGTTTTGCTCATCTTAAAAGGTATCGCACAACATTCCGCATTACAAGTCGTCAGCTATACCATTTATGGGACAACCCTCGTCCTACTCTTTCTCTTTTCCACCTTGTTTCACAGTCTCATTTTCACCAAAGCCAACCAAGTTTTCCAAGTTTTTGACCATTCTTCCATTTATCTTCTGATTGCCGGAACTTACACGCCTTACTGTTTGATTACGCTCAATGGCTGGTTAGGTTGGGCCTTGTTTGGTATTGTTTGGGCATGTGCCATCACAGGTATCGTGCTTAAATCAGTCTTTCTACCAAAATGGGATCATGTCCCACGCCTATCAACCGTCTTATACGTCATCATGGGTTGGATCATTGTTTTCGCTTTAAAACCACTCTGGCATGCCTTACCACATACTGGTGTCTGGCTACTCTTTGTCGGTGGGATGCTTTATACTTGCGGTGCTTTCTTCTACTCGCTCAAATTCCCTTATGCACACGTTGTTTGGCATTTATTCGTCATTGCCGCAGCTGTGCTCATGTGGATTTCAGTTTATAAATTTATCTAAAAAATACGCCCAAGTCATCCGACAAGAGGCGTATTTTTTTGGTTTTATTTTAGCATTGATAAATTGAGAAGAAAATCATTTATAAACCGCCTTATCCACATATCCCGTCAGGCGTTTCAATAAAATTTCAGACTCGTCCACATAAATGCCTGTCATTTGCGTCGTTTTTGTGGTTTCATTATACAAAATCACAGGTGAATTGCCCGGAAATTCTCTTAAAATCTGGGCGATTTTGACATTTTTGGTCGTGTCTAAAACAGCTAACCAGAGTTTTTTATCCATTTCTTCTACTTTGACTAGTCCCTCAGCTACCAACTGTAAGCGGTCATTCCGCTCTGAAACCTTGCCCGTAATCAGATAAAAATCATTCACCTCAATCTCTGGCAGGAAATGATGATAGCTTTCCGGAAACATGGTCACATCAAGCTCAGCCTTGGTATCCGTCACATTCAAGAAAGCCATGGTCGCACCGTTTTTTGTTCGATGCGTCTTGAAATGCGTCAGTTGCACTAAAATCGTTGCTTTTTGACCCGCCGTAAGCTGACTCACCTCAGTAAAATTACCACGGCGTGTTCTTGCAATCCGCATTAGAGGATGTTCCGTCACTGCCACACCCATCAAATCAAACTCCATCTGATATTTTTCAGCATTGCTGTAATCTTCATAGTCAACATAAGCAAATTTTAAATTTGTGGAGGTTTCCGAAAAGAGATCCGTTTGGAAAACGGAGTTAAATTCCAGTAATTTCTTAAGATTTTCAACTAATTTTCGGCGATTCGGATCAAAATGATCAAAAGCACCAACCTCAATCAAGGGTCTGATGACAGTTTCCTTACGATAATTCTCTGGTAATTTCTGGATAAAATCCTGCAGACCCGAAAATTCCCGACGTTCAATGACCCAAAGGGCTAAATCACGCGGCAAACTCTTAATCGCCCGCAGGCCTAAAAAAATCTGTCCCTTAGATAATTTATCATAGTAGGGCATGCGATTAATCGTTGGTTGTGCCAGTTTAAAGCCTAGATTTTGAGCATCATTGAGCAGCGCGATACGCTTACTATCCCGTAACATAATTTCATAAAAGACATCTGGATAATGTGCTTTGAAATAGGTCATCTGAACTGCTAGAGCACCATAGCCAAAAGCATGAGACCTATTAAAACCATAGTTGGCAAAACGTTCAATCAGTTCATAAATCTCAGTCGCTTTTTCTGTTGTGTGTCCTTTTTTCAAACTACCTGAAATAAATTCAGCTTTTAACTGCTCAAATTCACTGCCTTGTTTTTTAGAAATAGCACGTCTCAGTAAATCTGCACGACCCAGTGAAAATCCTGCAAAAATCTGGGCAACCTGCATGATTTGTTCCTGATAAATCATAATCCCATAGGTTGGTGCTAAAATATCAGCAATCGAATCATCCGGATAAATAACCGTCTCCTCACCATGACGCCGTCTGATAAATTCAGGAATAAAGGCTGATGGTCCAGGTCTGAAAATCGAGGTCGCTGCAACAACATCCGCAAACTCTGTCGGCTTTAATTGGCGCAAAAAATTCATCATCTGAGGGTTTTCAAACTGGAAAATCCCCAAAGTCTGACCCTTTCTGAAAATTTCTAACGTCGCATCGTCATTGAGATCAATTTGGCTGATGTCGATTTGCTGTTCATGCTTTTTCGCAACTAAATCCCGCATGTCATTGATGAAAGTCAGGTTTTTGATACTCAGAAAGTCAAACTTAATCAGACCAATCGCTTCGACATCATGTGCCTCAAACTGAGTGATGGGCAAGGTTTCACCTGGTGCTAAAGGCAGGTAATCTGTCAAGTCATGTGCCGCAAGAACAACACCTGAGGCATGGACAGATTTCTGACGTGGCATGCCTTCTATCTTTTGCGCATAGACAAAGATTTTTTGTAGATGCGAATCGTTAATGATTTCAGCTCTAAAACGGTTATTTTTCTCATATTCCTGGGCGAGATTATCCGAACGACCAATCATACTTGAAACGTGTGAAATTTCAACTTCTGTCATGCCAAAGACCTTGGCAACATCACGAAAACTCTGTTTCATACCAAAAGTAGAAAAGGTCATAATCTGCGCAACATGACTGCTCCCATACCGATTTTTGACATAGGTCAAAATTTCAGCACGCTGATTATCCGGCATGTCGATATCGATATCGGGTAGACTGGCCCGTTCAGGATTGAGGAAACGTTCAAAGAGCAAGTTATTAGCAACCGGATCGACACCTGTGATTTGCAAGGCATAAGCCACGAGAGAGCCTAACGCAGACCCACGCCCCATCCCTGTATAGATCTGTTGTGACCGTGCATAGCGAATGACGTCTGCAACAATCAAGAAATAATCATCGAAGCCCATCTCATGAATGACACTTAGCTCATGGTCGAGTCGCTGTTGATAATTAACTGAGGTTAACTGTCTAGCCTTTAAGAAGTTTTCAGCAGTTTCACGCAATTCATCTGCTGCTGGCTTTTCAGGATTAAAGCGCGGTAGAGCAAGTGTGTCAAGCGCGATATCATAGCTGATTTCTGAAACCAGCCGTTCCAAATTTTTCAAACTCTCCGTATCAAATAAAGCGCGGACTTCGCTTTCCGCCCGTAAATTTTCGAAATGGTTGCTGGTCAAGCTATCATCATACTTGGTGCCATTTTTAATGTGATGTAAAATTGCTAGCGTCTCTGCATCCCCGGCGTTTAGATATCTTACCGTTAAAAAAGGAATGGTCGGCCGCAAAAAGCCTGATGCCATTGGCTGCGCCAAACCGACATAAACATCTTTTGGGGGCAATTGGGAAAGGATACTATCAACAGCTGAGTCAGCGGGAATGATGAGGGCAACGTCGCTCAGATGACTTTGCATGTCTGAAAAATCGTTAAAGCCGAAATTTTTCTTACTCGAAATACTGTAAAGATTTCTAAGCCCGGCATTTGTTTTGGCAATGAAAGTGAAATTGATGGCGAGGCCATCCAACAAAAGTGTTGTTTCATAGCCAATGACTGGTCGAATATCTGCTGCTTGGGCTTGCGTGATGAATTGATGGGCAGCGTGTAGATTGTCAACATCCGAAATGCCCAGCGTTTGATAACCGAGCGTTTTTGCTGCAATGATATAGTCGGTGAGTTTGACCGTAGCATCCATAAAGCTAAAAACGGTTTTCGTATTAAGTTGGGCGTACATCTTAACTCCTTTCATGGTCTTTTATTTCTGTTAGACAACTTGATGCTGTTGGTTACTAGGTTAGAGGTCTCACGAGTTACATCTAGCCATTATTTTTTGATGTTTTTCTTGCAAAATTTCCTTATTTCTATTATACTTTATTTTGAGAGAAGAAACATATCAGGACATATCTAAAATTTTCATTTTCTATTTTAGAAAGCCCTTTAGAAAGCAGATGGTGTTATGAAATTTTTCGTTGTTCTATTTTGGTCATTGATTCTAAGTGAACTTGCTGGCTTTGTTATCGGTAAACTCAATGATACAAGTTTCCAACCTAACTTGCTTGCGATTATTGGTGTTGCCTTCACTGTCTTCATTTTTGTCCTAGACAAAATCGCAATTCCAAAAGATCCAGAAACTAAAACATCAAAATAAGCCTTGGGGTTTATTTCAGACTGCAGGCAAAAGCACAATTCCTAAGCGAATTGTGCTTTTTGATAACTCATAAGCTTAAATATCATCCGAAAATGGGAAATAAACGCCCTCCCTCTATCTCGATTAGCCATGATTTTCGCCATTTTCTTCATGTTCAGACACGCAAAAGTAAGACCAAGTTTCATATGCATCTTATCTCGGCCATTTTCATGTGTATATCTGAGATTGTGGTGCTCTTTGGCAGTCCCAAATAATCGTTCAATCGTTTCTTTTCGTCGATTATAAGTTACTTTACCCCAAGTTGTTAATCGATTCTGCTCAATCTTATCCAGATAAAGCTGCCAAATATGTCTGAATACAGTCTTTTGCTTGGTTTGTGAAAGCGTACATTGTGTCAAAAGCGGACAAGTGATACAGTTTGTTTTAGTCGTACGATATTCCTGATAACCATCACGTCTGGTCGTTTTATAAATCAATTGCTTACCATTTGGACAGATATATGTATTGCTTAAATAGTCGTAACTATAATCTCGTTTGCGAAAAAGTTCCTTTTTCCCACGTGGTCGTGTGTAAGGGAACAATCCCGTTCGACCATCATCTATCAATTTTTTAGCGATGGCAGGTGTTTTATAGCCTGCATCTGCGACAACCGTATCAATTTCTGGAAATTTTTGAATCAGTTTAGCGTACAAATCAAAGAATGTCCGACTGTCATGGAGGTTACCACGATCTGCTGTATAACCTAGTACCCAACCATTAGGATCACAAGCAACTTGAGCCGAGTAAGCAAAAACTTCTTTGTGTTCCCCCTTATGAAACCAACCACTATCAGAATCTGTCGTTGACACCTTATTATTTTTGACGACTTTTTCTTCTGATTTTTTGAAGGCTTTTTTTTCAGATTTTACCCGCAAATCATCAATTTCCTTCTCTAAATTTTCTTGGTAAATCAAATCTTCAACCTCAACTTCTTGATTAACAAATTTATTGCGGTTGGCATGTGCTTTAATGTGGGTACCGTCAAGATAAATCAATTTTGGTTCAACTAATTTCGCCGCAAAAGCTTGATCTAAAATGTGATAGAAAATCTGTTCAAATAAGTCAGTGTCTTTGAAACGCCGGCTATAATTTTTACCAAAAGTCGTGAAATGTGGCACGTCACCTTGAAAATCAAGACCAAGAAACCAACGATAAGCCATATTCACTACGATTTCTTTAATCGTCTGACGCATGCTTTGGATACCAAAGAGGTATTGGATAATTGGAATTTTAAGCAACATAACGGGATCCAGGCTTGGTCTGCCATGTTCAAGACTATATTTATCCACAACTAAATCATAGATAAAGTCAAAATCAACATATCGATCAATATGCCGTAAAAGATGGTCTTGGGGCACCAGATCTTCAAGAGAATAGAAGCCCATTTGACCACGACCAATCATTGTTTGTTTATGAAACATGCCTAAACCTCCCTAATCACTGACTTGATACCTTTATTTTACAAAGAAAAAAGACAAACTTCAAATATTATTGGAGTTTGGTTATCATCTGAGATACCCTCAAAATATCACCTATCTTTTCGACCCTTGAATGCGTATAATACAAGACCACTAAACAAAATCATGCCTGAAACGATGAGATAAATCACGCCATTCGATGCTGTCAGACCACCATATAGAATCATCAGAGCGCCTAAAGTCGCTAAAATCGGACAAACATAGCCAACAATCTTATTTTGAATTAAACCTTTAGATGTTCGAATCATCACGCCAACATATAAACCGCCATAAAACAGATACATAATCACGATTGGTATGGATGAAATATCAATGCCTAATTTACTGATGCTAGGCACTACGATAGACAAATAATGAATACCCAACCAAATCAAAGTCAGGACAAAACTAAAGAAGGCAGATAAGATGGAAATGCTGAATTTGGGATGCAGTACGGCTATCTTGTCACTATAAGGTAGTTCCTGTCTTAAAGCCAAGAAATACGGGGCACGAATATTCGCCACGACTAAGCCATTAAGCGTCCCCAGAACAGAGATAATCACCGCAACCAACATAAGTCGCTCCCCCACCGGTCCAAACAAACGCTCAGCCGCTGCAGAAAAAGCTAAATCTCCCATTTTCATAATCTCACCAGGCCCAATCATCAAGGAAATGCCGACAAAATAGCTGACATAGACTGTCAAAATAATAAGAGGACTAATGATGAGTGCCAAGGGTAAATTGCGTTTCGAGTTTTTGATTTCATGACCAATGGACGGCGCAACAGCCCAACCGTCATAAGAAAAAGCAACAGCTACGATGGCACCTGTTGACGATAACACAACTGGCAAAGTAATCGTATGTGATGAAATAGCATGTGGGTCCCCAAAAATTAAGCCACAAATGGCAATCAAAAACAAAGGCATTAATTTAATAAACATAGATGATGTCTGAAAAATCTCTGATAGTTTACTCGACAAAAGATTCATGCCATAAATAGCTATTAAATAGACTAAAGTCATCAGCCAGATACCATATGTCGCACTACCTAAGAAAGGAAAAAGCGCCAAAGTATAGTTGGCTGCCACAAAGGCAACAATCGCAACTAACGCCGGAAAATAAACCGTACTCTGAAACCAACCCAGTAAAAAAGCAAACAATTTACCAAAAGCTTTTTCTGCATACGAAATAAGCCCTCCTGCATCATCAGTCAGCTTAGCCCATTCTGAAATGGTAATCCCACCAAATATAATACCGAACGCCCCTAATAACAAGACGAGACAGCCCATCATGACATTACCGTTAGTTTGAATTAGAATATCATCCGCTTTGAAAAAAATTCCTGAGCCGATCACAATCCCAATAATCATCGCAATCGACATCAAAAGGCCAAATTTGCGTGTTTTCTCTTGTTTCATTTGTCTCCTATTTTCGCCACTTACATATTTTTCGTAAGCGGTTCCGCTAAAACATTATAAACTACTTTTGATGTTTTAACAAGCGAAAATGTGGAGAAGTATATAAATAAATTTTGTGAATATAAAAAACGCCTGTCTTATTGTTGACTAGGCTATTTTTCTTTTAACTCCCTTATAGATTAAACATCTCTTGATTTATCAGAATAAATTAATTCGAACAAGGTATTCTTCAGATTTTGATTATCTAATCGCTGAACAAATGCCATCCGTTTATCAAAATCATCTAAGTGCGTTAATTGCGCATAAATCTTATCCTTCTCAACATAAGCAATCTCGGCAATATCTAAACGGTGTAGCAAATCAGATGCAAAATGCCAATCAAATTGCGGTTCAAATTTCTGTAAATCTACTTCAATATCACCTTGAACATCTTTTAAGATAATTTGTCCAGCAAATTCGATGGTATGATAGCGTTCTGTTTTAAGTTTTTCTGTTAATTTAAGTTTTTGATTGATAACTTCTACGGTTGTTTCGTTCTCTTCTTCAAATAAAACATAGCTATTATCTGCGCCTGGAAAAATTTTCCAGATGATATGTTGTGGCACATCAGATTTTACTAATGGGTTAGCATCCATAGGCACAATAGCCCCTGCTTTTGCAAATACAGGGTAGGCTGTTGTCTCTCTAAAAACTCTGAGTGTCACATCTCCTTTATAAACTTGTCCAGTAAAGAAATCATACCAAGTGCCTTCTGGCAACCAAACTGATACTGAGGCGGATTGTAACTCACTTACTATTTTTTGTGTGATAGGTGCAACCAGCAACTCTGAACCAAAGAAATATTGATTTTTAACCTCATAAGCTGATACTTCCAAAGGATATTCATAGTACATCGGTTCAACCAAGGCGCGACCTTCTGTCGCTGTCCGCACATTTGCTGAATAAAGATAGGGTAGCAAGGCATGACGCAGTCGCAAAATTTTTGTCATAGTTGCTTCAATCCCCATCTCAAAATGCCATGGCTCTTTGCTGGTAAATGCTGACTTTGATGAATGCATGCGATTGATTGGCGAAAAAACACCGTATTGTAGCCAACGCAAGGTCAACTCAGCATCTTTGATACCAGCCATATGACCGCCAATATCATGACTCCACCATGTATAGCCGATATTTGTCGCTGTATTTGTAAAATAAGGTTGAAAATCTAAGCTCGCCCATGAAATAATGGTATCTCCTGAAAAGCCAATCGGATAGCGATGCGAACCGGGGCCTGCATAGCGACTCAAAATGATTGAACTAGCAGTTTTTTTCTGGGTATCCCGATATTGATAATGATTCAGCAACCAAAGCGGATCTGCACCTGACCGTGAGACAGAGCCTTGTTGCCAATCCAACCACCAAAAATCAACACCATCTTGCTCCAATGCATCATGTACCACGTCAAAATAAGCTGCTCGAAAGGCTGGATTTTCAAAATTAAAAACGGCAGGAATTTCTTTTGTTGCATCAAGTCCTAAACGCTTGGCGACGGTAGGATAAACAGTTTCAAAAGCACGCACGCCATCCGCTGGATGATCGTTTAATGTGACTGCTAACCCTTTATCATGTAATTTTTGGATAAAACCTTTAGGATTTGGGAACCATTTTTTATTCCATGAGTAACCTGTCCAACCTGAACCGTATTTAGTAGGAACATCTGACACACGGTGCCAATCCATATCAAGGACTGACACAGATAGGGGAATCCCTTTGGCTTCAAATTTATCCACTAAAGCCAAATAACTTTCTGCCGTATAATCATAAAAGCGACTCCACCAATTTCCCAAGGCAAACCGTGGTAAAAGTGGTGTTGGCCCTGTTAAATGATAATAATCTTTCAAAGCTGCCCGATAATCACGTCCGTAGGCAAAAAGATAGAGATCTACTTGATTATTAGAAGGTTCAGATATATCATCAGTCTCTGTCAAGGTCAAGCTATCATCTGTCAAGATAGCAAAGCCATTCTGAGACATGATGCCTGAGTCTAAGTCACAAGCACCATCAATATTATCAAGTGTTCGTGTTGTGCCACCTAGATTTCCAGTAATCGCTTGACCAAAATACCAGCGATTGGCATAATCTGAGAATGAAAACTTCATGTCCGCATACAAGCTACTCTCTGTAAATTGACCTCCTTCATAGTATAGATGAACATGCTCGGTTATGATTTCAAGATGATTCGGCTGTTTGATGACTTCAAATTCAATTGACGCAAACTCCCGATTCAAAACGATTTGTGTTGATCTATCTTCAAAAATCCCTGTATCTGAGTACTCTATCCGAATCAAAGCATCTGTTAAGACAGTAAATCTTGCATTGTCAAAAATGATTGTTTTTTCCATCTGCTTATCCTTTCAATTTCACGACAAATGCTTCATAAGGACGCAATAATTTGTTATTTAGATCAAGACTCAAATCTGTCATATTTGCAATGATTAATTTGTCAACCTCACCATCAAAAGTGAAAAGATTGGATTGCTCTGAAAAATTCGCGACAATTAACCATTTTTCGCCTTGAGAAGCCCGTAGATAAGCAAAAACCTCAGCTTCAGTCTCGTTGATCAATTCAAAATCACCAAACTTAATTAAATCATGCTTTTTCCGAAGTTGAATTAAGCGCTGATAAGTATAAAAAATTGACTGATTATCTGCCAAAGCAGCTGCAACATTAATCGTTTGATAGTTGGGATTGACTGGTAACCAAGGTTCAGCTTTTGAAAATCCTGCATTATCACTTGCATCCCATTGCATCGGTGTTCGTGCATTATCACGCCCCTTCGCATTAATTGAATGAATGATATCAGAAGTTTCAAAGCCCTGTGCCAAGCGTTTCTGATACATATTAATACTTTCGATATCATTGACTTCGGAAATAGTTGATATCGGTCTATTGGTCATGCCAATTTCCTCACCTTGGTAAATGTAGGGTGTTCCCTTCATCATGTGTAGTAAAATCGCAAGCATTTTGGCACTCTCAACACGATAGTCACTATCATTTCCCCAACGAGAAACGATACGGGGTAAATCATGGTTATTCCAGAAAAGTGAGTTCCAGCCTTCATCTCCTAGTTCTGTCTGCCATTTTGAAAAGACTTGTTTGAGTTCAGAAATTTGTAATGGCCGTAAATCCCATTTACTTTTACCAGGAACTTCATCTAGACCAACATGCTCAAACTGGAAAATCATGGATAATTCGTGATGCGCAGGATTCGAGTATTGTTTGGCAATTTCTGGTGTTGCTCCCCAAGTTTCGCCAACTGTCAGCAAATCTTTATCACCAAATGTGGCACGATTCATTTCTTTTAGATAATCATGTAAATGCGGCCCATTCCCAATAATTTTTTGGTCAGGTACTTTACTAATCATATCAATCACATCCATACGGAAGCCACCGATTCCTTTATCAATCCAAAAATTCATCATCTCATAGATTTTTTGTCGGAGTTTAGCATTTTCCCAGTTTAAATCTGGCTGTTTTTTACTAAAGAAATGTAAGTAATACTGTTCAGCTACTTCATCCCATTCCCAAGCACTACCACTAAAAATAGACTGCAAGTCATTGGGTAAGTCACCATTTTCTTGTGCATCACGCCAAACATAGAAATCACGATAGTCACTTGGTTTGGATTGACGTGCTTCTACAAACCACTGATGCTCATCACTGGTGTGATTGACCACCAAGTCCATGATAATTTTGATATCGCGTTTGTCTGCCTCGGCAATCAACTTTTCCATATCAGCCATTGTGCCAAATTCAGACATAATCGCTTCATAATCTGAGATATCATAGCCGTTATCATCGTTAGGGGATTGGTAAACTGGACTTAACCAAATGCCACCGATGCCTAGTTTCTGTAAGTAATCTAAACGAGAAATGATGCCTTGAAGATCACCAATGCCATCGTTATTTGAATCTTGAAAACTACGCGGATAAATTTGATACATGACAATTTCTTGCCACCAATATTTTTTCATCGTCTTCTCTTTTCTATTTCACTTTCTTGTAGACAGGTATATGCCAGTCGTGTTTAAACTGTATCGTTTGCTTGCCGGTAAACTGTTCCCCTGTCCAATAATTCTCCCACTTACCCGCAGGTAAATAAACATCACGTGATGTCATACCCGCCTCAACAATCGGTGCAATCAAAAATTCTGCTCCAAACATAAATTCATCAACAACACCATGCGTTGCACTATCAGCCATGTCATAGTAGGCTAAAGGCATCATTAATGGTCGATTATTTTCAACTGATTTTTTAGCTTCTGCGATAATGTAAGGTTGCAATTCAGCTCTCAATTTATGATAGAAACGTGTTCGTTCCAAAAGATGTTCATCTCCAGTACGTGTCGCAATATGCCAAGGACTGCGTTCATTATTTGTATCTTGCGATGCCATGACTTCCTTAAACTGACCACCATCTGGCTCCGAATGCCACTGCATAATCGGACTAAAACATGCCATCTGAGTTGCGCGCAAATATAAATCGGCATCTGGTAAAGGCCCTGCAAAACCTGCAATATCATAGCCCCAGAAAATAATCCCACTCATGGCAGCAGACAAACCTGCTTTTAGCTGAGCGCGTAATTCTGAAAAAGTTGACTTCTGATCTCCCGCCCATAAAATCGGCGTTGTATGCTGACCAGCAAAGCCTGCACGACTAAATAAAATATGCTGTTCAGATAAAAAGTCAGTATAGGCAGCTGTATAAGTCTGCGGATAGAGATTTTTCATCTCTTTTCCTGACTTGCCATTACTAAAAGTCAAATCATCTCGGTAGATAAACTCACCACCATCAGTTTTGAATCCATCAATCCCAATATCAAGTAAATATTGCCGTTTGGCAAACCAATCTTGACAAGTTTCTGGATTTGTAAAATCTGGAATCATAGCACCTGCAAACCAATTCCCCTCAGGAATTTGATAGGGTTGACCATCATTTTTCTTGACCATGAATTGATGTTTAATCGCATTAGCACGATCTAGCTCATTTTGAGGTGAGATAACTTCATCTTCTCCCTGTAATTTATAAACAGGAATTTGCCAAAGCATCACGCGCAAGCCAGTAGCATGACATTTTTCAATCATCGCCTTAGGATTGGGCCATAAACCTTTTTCCGAGTATTCAAAATCTTCATAAGTCAAATAACCTTCTGACTTTGCCTTATAATTGGCACCATTAAAAATGTAAAAAGTCGCCTCATCACTCCAAGCCTCTAACACAATAACGCCTGCTGGAAAATCATGCTTTTTCAGCAAGTCAAGCTGTGCTTCAACTTTGGCTTGACTATCCCAATGATTAGCAGAAATCCATGGCATAAAGGCATAATCTGGTGGCAAAATAGCTTGACCAAAAATCGCCATGTAATCAGATATAATCTTCGGTGCGTCTCCAGAAAACAACGTAATTTCCGTTCCTAATGGGATATTGGCTTCGATAAAGTCATCTTTGAAAGCAATCTCAAAAGCTTGTCCGGTCGCCGCATAAAGACCAAATCCACTATCTGTCAAGAAAAAAGGTGCAGGATAGTAAGTCTTATCAAATTGTTCGCAGAATTTTTCTTCTACTGCTATCGAAATTCGATGTCCTTTCAAATTTAAAGTATGATAACGCTCGCCACAGCCAAAAGCTGCTTGATATGTCAAATCAATGCGCAAAACACCTGTTGGATCATAGGTTAAATGCACATCTTGATTTTCAATCGAAAATGTTTGAGATGTTTGACTGTCTAAAATAAATGTTGCCATTTTTCCTCCTTCTTAGTGAAAGAGGCTGAGTGAGCTATATTTCACCCAGCCTCTTATTACTTATTTACTTAAATTCTTTTTGTAAAGTGTCTAATGCTTCTTTTGGTGTCACTTGATCAAGCAATACTTTTTGGAATTCTTTATCAGTGGCTTCGCTTAGTTTTTGCCAGTTATTTGATACTGGTGGTAAAACTAATGAATCTAATGATTCGAAAACTGCTTTTCGATTTACTGGTGGTGTGGCTTCTAAATATTTAGAGAGAACATCTTTTGTATTGATAATAGGTAGACTCCAAGAAGCATCAATTCTAATTTTGGCTGCTGCTTCACTCGTACTCATAAATTTCGCCCATTTATAAGCTGCATCAGCATTTTTGGTTTTTTTAGATACAACGATACTATCTGCAAAGAAATGCGTGGCTTTTTCTTTGTTGCCAGCTTCAACTGCAATATCCCATTTAAATGATGCATCAGCAAAAGTACCAAAATCCCAAATTCCTGTATGCACCATTGCTAATTGCCCATTTAAGAATAAATCTTCAGAAGTCTGTCCTGACATTTGCTCTGGTGATGGGCTCACTTTATCCTTTGTAACTAAATCGGTCATATGTGTTAGAGCTGCGATATTAGCTTCACTGTTAATCGCTAGTGTTTTGCCATCGTATATTTTACCATCATTTTGCGCTGCAACTTTGTAAAACTCATTCATCGAAACAGGAGAATAAGTTCCCCAGACATTTTCTTTACTATTGGTTAATTTTTTAGCTGCTGCAACTTCATCTGCCCATATCCAATCACTCGTTGGATAAGCAACGCCTGCTTTATCAAACAAATCTTTGTTGTAATAAGTTACAACATTTGAGAAAGACTCCGTCATACCGTATTGTTTACCATCATATTTCGAAGCATCAAAGGCTTTTTCGTTGACTGCCCCCATATCTAAAGCCTCATCTTTACTGACATAATCACTCAAATCAAGCAAAACATTCTTACTAGCATAGGAAACAAAATTTTCATAATTCATTTCAAATGTATCTGGTGCCTTATCAGCAGCTAACAAAGTCTGTATTTTTGTAAAGTACGTATCGTACGGTACTGTTTGAACCTCTACCTTGATCTTCGGATTTTCTTTCTCAAATGCTTTTACCATTTGATCTAATTGTTTTGTATAGTTTGGCGATGAGGTGTAGTTCATATAAGTAATCGTCGTTTCCGACTTATTACTTTTACCATTACTACCACACGCGCCAAGTGTTGCGAGAGTTGCAAGTGCTAGACCTACAAGAACGAGTTTTTTCATGAGTTTTCTCCTATAATATATTCTAGTAGTGATTTTTTCACTACGATTTCTAACTTATGATTATTCTTTCATCCCAGCCATTGCCATGCCTTGGATAAAATACTTTTGAGCAAAAATATAAACTGCTAAAATCGGAATAACACTAATCACAACGCCAGCCATCACTAAATTCCAATTGGTCGCATATTGTCCTTGAAGCATGGCAAGCCCTAAAGGCAAGGTTGCTTTATCGGAAGAACTCGTCACAATTAATGGCCAGAGATAGTTATTCCATGATGACATAAAAGTAAATATGGACAAGGTTGCAATTGTCGGTTTAACTAAGGGTAAGAAAATTTTGAAACATACCGTGAAATGATTGGCACCATCAATAAATGCTGCTTCTTCTAACTCTTTAGGTAAAGACATGAAAGCTTGCTTCATCAAAAATACCGCAAAGACACCAAAGATATTGGGAACGATTAAGCCTTGATAGGTATCTATCCAATTTAGATTTTTCAATAAAATAAATTGCGGAATCATTGTCACCTGTGCAGGAATCATCATCGTTGCCAAGTACAATAGAAATAGCTTGTCTCGCCCCTTAAATTGCATTCTAGCAAAAGCATAGGCTGCCATAGTTGCAACTAGTATTGTGCCACTGGTACTAAGAACTGCCACCAAGATAGAGTTAAATAAAAAGGTTAGCATTGGAAATTGTTCAAAAACATCACGATAATTGGCAAAGGTCATTGGATTAGGGATGAATTTAGGTGGAAAAACCATCGTTGCCCCACCATTTTTCAGACTGGTTGAAATCATCCAGAGAAAGGGCAAAATCATAATGGCAATGCCTAAAATCAATATGGTATACTTTAAAGTTTGAGTTACGATTTTCATTTATGTCTCCTTTCTCCAAACATTTGAAACAATGAAACGGCGAAGATAATCAAGAAGAGTAACCAACTCATCGCACTAGCGCGTCCCATTTCAAAAAAGTTAAATGCTGAATTATAGATGTTTTGCACCATAACAGTTGTCGCATTACCAGGACCGCCACCCGTCATAATATTGACTTGATCAAAAACTTGGAAAGAATTAATCAAACTAATCATTAACACAAAGAAAGTCGTCGGACGCAATCCAGGCAAGGTCACATGCCAAAATTGTCGCCATTGACTAGCACCATCAATTTCAGCAGCTTCATAAAGCGAAGGTGAGATGGCTTGTAGTCCACCTAAATACAAGACCATGATAAAGCCAATATCCTTCCAAACAGATGTGATAATTATCGCAAGCATGGCTGTTCGAGGATCTGTCAACCAACTTGGACCATGTATACCAACGAGTGATAAGAAGTAATTGAGTAAGCCATACTGACCATTTAATAACCATTTCCAAACCAAGGAAACCGCAACCCAACTTGTCACAACAGGCAAGAAATAAATGCCACGGAAAAATGTTTTAAATTTTATCTTACTGTTGAGTAAGATTGCAATGGTTAAGCCTAAAATCATGACACCAGGGAGATAACCTATAATAAAAGTTCCTGTGTTCCTTAAAGCTACCCAGAAATTTTTATCTCTTAAAAGGCTTGCGTAGTTATCAATCCCGACAAATTTCATAGGATTAAGTAAATTCCAGTCTGTAAAGCTAATCACTAAACTATATAAGATAGGAAAAGCGATAAAGACTGAAAATCCTAACAGACTAGGCCCTAAAAACAAGAGCACCCAGAGCCAATTCTTTTGTTTTTTCATAATACCTCCGTTGTAAGTAAAACGTTTTACTTGTGCTGTAAAAAAAATTATTTTTTATAAATTTTTGACTGAATCACGTTGAATGAGTGATCCTTGGATATAGAATTTTTGTTTCGTTTGTTTTTGTGATTTCAAATTATCAACAAGTACCTCAACAGCTTTTTTCCCTTTTTCTTTTTGAGCAAGATCAATCGTTGTTAATTTAGGTTCCAAAAATTCTGAGAAAAATGAGTTATCAAAACTAATAATTGATTTATCTGCAATACCGTATTCCTTCCAAGCATTGATTAACTCACCCGCTAGAAAGTCTGAATTAGCAAGAATTGCCGTATAGTTGTTTGATTTTTCAACAGCTACTGCGACTTCATCTTCATTAAAAAACAAATGATTAGAATATGAGATATCCGCTTGCTCCAGAGCTTTTATGTAACCTGAAAATCTTTCGTGAACAACACCAGCTGTTTGCTTACCAAGTAGCGGCGATACGAATGCTATGGCATGATGTCCATGCTCGATAAGTGTTTGGGTCGCTAAATAACTCATTTCAAAATCGTTATTATAAATGTAATAACGCGGATAATCAACTTTGAGTGATTTATTATCCAAGTACGTATCGACAAAGACAACTGGCGCCTCAATAATACAAGTCAGCTTATCATGAATCGCTTGCACCGCACCAATCACAACATAACCATCAAAACGCCATTTTTGTTGAATACTTTTCACATCATGAATGTCAGAAAAACCATGAACCAGAATAAACTTCTTATGAATTTTACTTGAGTACTCAATCCCTGTCAAAATATCTGATAAGAATGGATCACTAAAGTTAACTTCAGATTTTTCAGTATAATACAGCACACCAATCATACCTGACTCATGAGTCACCATACTACGAGCGTTTAGATTAATAGAGTAGTCATATTTTTTGACCACATCATTAATTTTTTCAATTGTTGCTTTAGAAGCTTTGTTATTGCGTTTGTTTAATACATTTGAAACAGTTGATATGCTTACCCCTGCCTCCTTGGCAATATCTTTTATTGTGATTTTCGCCATTTTAATCCCACTTAATAAAGTAAAACGTTTTACTTGTTTTTATAAATTAATTATACTGCCTTGTTTCTATTTTGTCAAGCGCTTTCATAATTTTTTTGATAAAATAAAAATAATTAATACCATGGGAATTGCCCCGAATCAAACACTCCGGGTAAAAATAAATATTTTTTTGAAATACAAATTAAAAAAATAACTTGCAAATCGTAACTAATTACTGTATTGTGGTAATTAATTACGATACGAGGTAAAAACATGATTGAACACGCCCCTACCCAAACGCAAGAAGTTTTCGCTTCTATTTTTATACTTGCAAACAGAATGCAAACGGCTGGAAATCTCTTGCAAGAAGAAGTGACGATGAAACAATACATGCTCATCACCCTATTACAGGCAAGTAGTGAACCTAGCAACCTGAGTGAATTGGCCGTCAAACTCGGTTGTTCGCGTCAAAATATCAAAAAATTAGCACAATCATTAGCTAAAAATGATTACGTCCAGTTTCACTCAGGCAAGCAAAATGCCGTTTGGCTTGAATTAACCGAAAAAGCGTGGGCATGTTAAAACTAGAAATCTAGAAATCGAAACATCAGCACTCAAACTGCTCTTTCAATCATTTGAGGAAAATGAAATCTCGCAACTCCAGACCCTTTTAGGGAAGTTAGCGCTAGGTGTTACACATATTGAAAATCAGATAAAGGATAGGAAATAATCATGAAGATTTTAGTTATCAATGGGCATCCCGACGAACAAAGTTTCTCAGCAGCAATTTTTGATGAAGTTGTCAACAATCTAGACCGTAGTAAACATGAGATTGAAACACTTGAACTTAACAAAATGAGCTTCGACCCTGTTTTGCGTTTAGGTTATCGTGAACACATGCCTGACGACCCTGAAATTGAAAAATCACAAGCGTTAATTCAATGGGCTGACCATTTTATCTTTATCTATCCGATCTGGTGGAGTACCATGCCAAGTCTGTTAAAAGGTTGGATTGACCGTGTTTTCACACCTCGTATTGCTTATTCAAGTAATCAGCAAGGCAACTTCTTCCTAAATTATTTACGTGGTCGCCAATTTAAACCACTCTTGAAAGGTAAAACAGCAGATATTATCACGACTTCTATGGCGCCAAGTTTCTGGTATCGCTTATTCTCAGGTTTCATTTCCGTTCCAGATTCTTATGGCATTTCTAGCCTAAAAAATGCTGTACTCAACCATTGTGGCATTAAAACAAAGAAAATAATGGTCTTGGGTAATCTAGGACGCGAAAGCAACATGTTAAAAAAACGCCAACTCTTTCTTAATAAAGTTAGACAGCACGCTCTAACCTTGTAAATGATATCAAAAATAGTCTGGAGCATAAGCCTCAGACTATTTTTATTTTCTATCAAAATAATTTACAAATCACGATAAATCTTAACAGCGTTCTCAACGGTAAAGCCGTATTCTCGGAAGACTTTATCACCCGGTGCAGAAGCGCCCCAAGTATCGATGGTCAACGTTTTACCTGTTAGACCGATATATTTACCCCAACCAAAGCTTGTACCCGCTTCAATAGCTAGGCGTTTCGTCACGGCAAGTGGTAAAATTTCTTCTTGATAATCAGCTGACTGTTCATCAAAGATATTTTGTGCTGGCATTGAGACCACGCGCACATTTGTTCCATCTTTGGCAAGCTCAGCTTGTGTATCAATGGCAAGTTTCACTTCACTCCCTGTTGCGATGATAATGCCATCAAGATTAGTATCTTTTTGCTCAGGTGAAATGATGTAGGCACCACGATTAACGCCTTCTTCAGCAAGTTGTGCTGTATAAGGTAAAACTGGCAAGTTTTGACGCGTCAAAATCAAAGCCGTTGGGCGTTTGGTTTCTGTTACCGCACGGCGCCAAGCCGCAATCACTTCATTGCCATCCGCAGGACGAATCACATTAAGATTAGGCATTGAACGAACGCTTGCCAATTGTTCAACGGGTTCATGTGTTGGCCCATCTTCACCGACTGCGATTGAGTCATGTGTCAAGACGTAAACTGTAGGGATATCTTGCAAGGCAGCCATCCGAACAGCTGGCAATAGGTAGTTTGAGAAGACAAAGAATGTCCCGCCATAAACACGTGTGCCACCATGAAGGGCAATACCATTCATAGCTGCTGCCATGGCAAATTCACGCACGCCAAACCAGATATTACGACCGACGTAATTATCAGCTTCAAAATCGCTTTCGGCTTTAACCATGGTATTATTTGAGGCAGAAAGGTCAGCCGAGCCACCCCAAAGGTTTGGCATTTGTGCTGATAATTTTTGAATCGTTTCTTGTGAGGTCACACGGCTTGCAGCTGATGTGCCGAGCTCATACTTAGGCAAGTCAAGCTCTGGTGTCACATTGCTGAAAGCATCCGCATATTGTTTGGCCAAGTCTGGATAGTCTTTAGCATAGGTATCAAATGTTTCGCGCCAAACTTGCTCAAGGCTTTCACCACGCGCACGAAGCGTTTCAAGGAAACGTTGATTGACTTCAGCAGGGACTGTAAAGTCAGGGTAATCCCAACCATATGATTTTTTAGCAAAGGCAACACCATCAGGGCCTAATGGCGCACCATGGACACCTGAAGTCCCTTGTTTTTCAGCACCAAAGCCAATGATTGTTTTCACTTCAATAATCGTTGGTTTATCCGTTTCAGCTTTGGCACGTGTAATCGCTGCTTCGATTTCTTCTAAGTCATTGCCATCTTTGACCAAAATATGTTGCCAGCCGTATGATTCGAAACGCATCTTAATATCGTCTGGAAATGATTTTGAAGTCGGACCATCCAATGAAATGTCATTGCTATCATATAGCAAAACAAGCTTACCTAATTTGAGCTGAGCTGCGAGAGATGCGGCTTCTTGCGAAACCCCTTCCATCAAATCGCCATCACCATTAAGCGCATAAGTATAGTGGTCAACGATTTCATAGCCAGGACGGTTGTAAGTCGCAGCCAGATGTGCTTCAGCCATAGCTAAACCAACAGCGTTAGCAATCCCTTGACCTAGTGGCCCAGTCGTTGCTTCAACACCATCTGTCCAATCCACTTCTGGATGACCTGGTGTCTTACTTTGCCATTGACGGAAGTTTTTAAGGTCGTCAATCGTCACATCATAGCCTGCCAAGTGTAAAAGCGAGTAAAGCATAGCAGAACCATGACCCGCAGAGAGGACAAACCGATCACGGTTAGACCAATCACGGTGCGTCAAGGGATTAACATTCAGAAACTTACTCCAAAGAACGTAAGCCATAGGTGCAGCACCCATCGGAAGTCCAGGATGACCTGAATTTGCCTTCTGGATGGCATCAATAGACAGTGTGCGAATCGTATTGACCGCGAGTTGGTCAGTGTTATCAAAAGTCATGTTTGGAAAGCCTTTCATTTTTTCAAGTTATAAAAATTATACCATATTTTTTAACAGAATTTTCAGAAAAAGGTTGTGAATTTACCTTCTTTTAAATGATGATAATTTTCCATAGGTCGTTTGGTAATGCGTGAGTAACTCAGTATAGAGTTTCTCTAGTTCACGGTAAGTAGAAAAATGCTCTAGCAAAGGTGTATAGACTGCACTAGACGTTACTTGCTTGCCAACCTCATCAATATCCGAAATCACCCCCAATGCTTTTTGCGATAAAATCATAGCACCCAAGCAGCCAGCCTCTTGACTCTCAGGGATATGAATAGGCATTTCAAAAATATCAGCAAGAATCTGTAACCAAAGTCCAGAGTTTACAAAGCCTCCCGTTGCTTGAACGCTTTTTATCTCGCCGACTACTTCCTCAAGTGCATGTGCAATGGCATGGATGTTATAGGTAATCCCTTCTATAACAGCACGCGACATCTCTGCTTGACCATGTTCATAGCCAAGACCAAAGAAGGCACCAGTCGCCGTCGCATCCCAAATCGGTGCCCGTTCACCTCCCAGATAGGGATGAAAAATCAAGCCTCGACTGCCTGGTGGGACTTTTTCTGCCATTGCTGTCATTTCTTCTAGCGTGAGTTTGTCAGCAAATACCTGCTCTTTTAGCCAGGCTAGAACAGATGCACCTGAATTTGTCGCACCGCCTACAACCCAATGTGTTTCATCTAGAGCATAAGTGAAAGTCCTTGCTTTTTCATCAACAAGAGGTTGGTCGGTCATGACACGAATAGCGCCTGATGTCCCTATGGTCAAAGCCGCAACGCCCGGTTGCATGGCATTAACGCCTAGGTTAGACATCGGACCATCGGCTGCGCCCCAGATAAATGGTGTGTCGGGTGGAATATTCATTTTTTGCGCATCGTCTAATGATAAGCCGGATTCAATCTCGTAAGGTGAAACAATCTCAGGCAACTTATCACGTGTGATACCTAACATATCAAGAATCTCATAATCCCACTGCTGATTCTCTAGGTGGTAAAGACCTGTCGCACTAGCAAGTGATAAATCTAACTTATAAACACCAAATAAACGGCAAAACACATAGGTTTTGATATCCATGAAGTATCGCACTGCCTGAAATCGCTCGGGATGCTTGTTTTTTAACCAAAGCAATTTAGCTAAGGGTGACATCGGTTGAATCGGTGTGCCTGTCCGCATGAAAATAGCATGTCCCTGAGCAGAGTTTCTTAAAGTTGTTGCTTCTTCATTTGCGCGTGTATCAGCCCATGTTATCATGCGTGTTAGGGGCCTAAAATCATAAGCAGCTCCAATCAATGAATGTTGCTGAGCCGAAAAACCAATGCCAGCTAGTTTATCTGTTGCTGTTAGGCTATCAGATACCGCTCGTATGGTGCCAATCACGGCATCAAAAATATCTTCTGGTACTTCTTCCGCCATCCCTGAAGGATTACGATAAAGGTCATACGCTATCGTATGACTTGCCTTAACTTTTCCTGATGCTGTAAAAAGTACAGCTTTTGTCGCTGTTGTCCCAATGTCAACGCCAATCCAATAATTCATGTCTTTTTCCTTACTTTATTTACCTCTTAATCATATCATATCAGCTAGATCATGCAAGTCTTTACCGATTCCAAAAAGATTGAGCTGTGCTAATTCTGTATCGGAAAACGTTCTATCAAAACTCTTATCAGGCACAACAAATACCTTCAAACCAGCATTTGTCGCAGAAAGCGCACCAGTTAAAGAATCCTCTACAGCAATAGCTTGAAAATCTTGGACACCTAATTTTCTTAGCGCTACCAAATAAGGGTCTGGTAACGGTTTATGTTTCATTACTTCATCTCCAAAAACTTGGACATCAAAATAAGTTAATAAACCTGCGTTTTCAAGTAAAGGCAGGGCTCTGCTACTGACAGTTGAGCTAACAACTGCAAGTTGCAGACCTTTTTTCTTGGCAGCTTGTAAAACTTCGGAAGCACCTGACTTGATTGGAATTTTTCCATCAGTCATTTGTTGCAAAATATAGGTTTCACGTGCCTCACGAATTTCTGTTACCATGGCTGCACCAAATGATGCTTCTAAAATCGCACGGGTTTGTAGCCAAGAAAGCCCTGACCAAGCGTTAATATCATAAGCGCTTTGATCAATCCCCATCTTTTCAAAAGCATCAAGCCAGCCGTCTCGATAAGTCTGTTCCGTATCAAGCAAAAGACCATCTAAGTCAAAGCAGATTGCCCTTAGATGATGTTTGCCATGTTGATTTTTATTCTTTTTAATAACCGTCATCTTCTTCCGTATTAGTTTCAAGTGATGCAAGTAAGTCTGAAATCGGTTCCTGAATCCCATCACGACCTGCTAAAACGGCTTGCTTAGCCAGACTTTCAACTGATGGTTTAACCGAACGCATGCCCAGACTTTCGATAATCATCGGTAAATTCAAGCCAGTCACGACACGAACTTCGCTATCAACTGCTTTAAAAGCAGGATAAAGTTTCATTGCGGCATTATAAGGCGATGCCCCAAATAAATCCACAAACGCTAAGACACCGTCACCTGTATCGACTGCCTTTATTTTAGCCGCTACATCTGCTTTGAAGTCTTCAAAATCCTGACCAGCAACGAGTGCGCTGGTTTCAAATTGCTCTGGCTGACCAAAGATTAATTCAACGCTATCTTTAACGCCTTCAGCCATTTTACCGTGGCTGACAACAATCATCCCGATCATGCTTTTTCCCCACTTTCAAAAATTTTAATGGCATCTTTGAGTGTGACTTTTTTAGAAGACGGAATGGCTTGGAAATAAATGTTAGTACCATATTTTGCTTCAATCGCAACTAATCGTTCTAATTGGTCACGTGTGATGGCAACTTCTTTGATAATCGGTGTCAAACCTGGTCGTTGTGGGATGCCACCCAGATTTAGCTCATCAATCGGAACGCCATTTTCAATAATTGTGGCCATGGCATCAATCGTTTTCGTCAAGAGAATGACATTGTAGTTATCATACTGACGGTCATGCCAATAACGGACAGAGCCTTCTTCTTTCAGGACACGCACTTTTAAGCCTGTCCGTCCACCAGCACCTAAGATGATATTTTTCGTGAATTCATCATGCGCTGCGGCATCATCTGCTACAAATATCGCATTGGCACCAGCCGTTTTTGACAAGTTTGTCATCACTTGTCCGTGAATTAAACGTGCATCAACACGCGCGATTACAACTTTACCCATGGTTATTTCTCCATTTTTCTTTTTTAATTATAAGATACCAATACCAGCTAAAATCCCTAAAATAATGGTTAAACCAATCAAAGCTCTGGTCACATTCATTCCCTTACGTGTGAAGAAGAGGTAAACGCCGACAACAACAGCTAGAGGTAAAAGGCCCGGCATGATTTTATCTAAAATTTCTTGAATCACAAATTCTTTACCAGATAGATTAAATTTCAGACTTGAACTTACCTTGACATAACTTGAAGCGAGAATCCCCATCATGAAAAGTCCCATGATAGATAAACCTTCGATAATCCCTTTCATCTTATCGCCAACGATTTCTCCCGCCGCTGTTCGACCGAGTTTATAGCCGAGTTGAGCAAAGTAATTACCGATACCAAGTTGATAGAGTGAAAAAGCGATGAATGGAAAGAGGGCGCCAATCGCATTGCCAGCTTGCGCCCAAGGCAGGGCAATGGCAATCAAAATGTATTGGATGGTTCCTGAATCAATGGCATCTCCAATGCCTGCTAAGGCGCCCATTAAACCAGACTTTGTATTGTAAATCAAATCGTCATCAATCGTAATCTCTTCTTGCTTGTAAACTTCCTGTGCCCGAGCTTCTTCAAGTGACGCCATAATCCCAGTGATTGTCCCACCACCCCAAGATAATTGTGTATTGAAAAATAAGAGATGACGTTGATAAGCTTCAGCCTGATCTTTAGGATCTTTATAGAGTTTTTTTAGGACGGGTGTTAAGGCCCATGTCAGGGCAGGTGATAGATATTTGTCAAACGAGTGCGCAATTTCTTGGGCAAAATAGAATCTGACCCAAGCCGTACTGACATCTTTTTTGGTTAATTTTTCTGGTGCTAATTTTTTTGGTGCTCGTACATCATTTGTCATGTTAAGACCTCCTAGTTAATTTTCATCAATAATCGTCGTCATCTTCATCAAATGCTACAGCCGTAGAACTAGCATCTACTGTCGCAGAGACTGTTTTACTTTTGGCCTCTGATGTCACAAGGACATAAATGAAGGCGATAATTGCACCCACAATTGCATATGTAACCATTGTAATTTCAAGGCTTTTAAGCATGGTTGCCATAAAATAGGCAAGCATGAAGAAGGCAATATAGCTCTTCTTACCAATGACATAAACCGTTACAGCGATACCAATGGCAGCAAGTCCACCACCGATGACTTCTAAGATGTGAAAGAGCACACTTCCTGAGTTGGATTTGACAATATCTGCGATAACGGGTGTGCCATAATACAGGGTGACAAACATAAAGGGCACATAAATTAGGAAGGCTACCAGAATTGGCAACAAGATAATCGAGCGAAACATCCCTTTAGCATCTGCTGCTGCTGCGTATTTTTCGGTGTATTTTTGTTGAATAATCGTATTGATGAAAAATCTAAATTGATACAGGTAAGACCCTAAAAGACCAACGGGGACTGCAATGGCAATGGCTGCTTCTGGTTTTAGACCACCAAGCAAGGCAACTGGAACGGCTACTGCTGCCGCAATCGCAGGCTCACTCGGCATCTGACCACCCGGCGAGAAAACGCCCATATAAATCAACTGAATCGCCGCAACGGTAATCATTGCATCGGCAACCTGACCAAAAACAAGACCGACAACTAAACCTGTCATCATGGGTGTGAAACGAAGCGTTGTCGTTGCACCACCGAAGAATGACCGAGACATAACTGCCGCAATCCAAAGGGCAATAATGAGTGCTTGAAAGACTGTAACGTGCATAATTTCCTCCTTGCGATTACTAGAATCGCTTACATTCGCAATAATAATTTCTATTTTATCACTTGACTATTTCTAAAGTAGAAAAGTATTTACTTTAGAATTGGTCAACACTTTTGAACTTAGTTCTTAATTTTCATTGCATGACCCCCGAATTCATTTCGGAGTGATGCGACAACTTTCCCAGTAAAGGTATCGTCTTCTAACGACCGATAACGCATCATCAAGGAAGAGGTGATAATCGGCATCGGAACACCTAATCTTAGGCCTTCTTCCACTGTCCATCTGCCTTCGCCAGAACTATACATGACGCCATCGACATTTGCCAACTTATTATCCTTACTAAAGGCTGAATAGGTCAATTCCATTAGCCACGAACGAATCACTGACCCATGATTCCACATCTTGGCCACTTTTGCGTTGTCATAGGCATAGGGACTTTTTTCGAGTAGTTCAAAGCCTTCCCCGATAGCTCCCATCATGCCATATTCAATGCCATTATGCACCATTTTCAAATAATGACCACTGCCCGGTGCACCGGTAAATAAATAACCTTCTGCTTGAGCGATTTTCTCAAAAATCGGTTGGATCCTCGGAAAAATCGCTTCGTTCCCGCCAATCATAAAGTTACCACCATGCAGCGCGCCTTCCTGACCGCCAGAGCTACCGACATCAAAGAAATGAATCCCTTTAGCTTCAGCCAGCTGGTAGTTGTCAATGGAATCTTGATAAAATGAATTGCCACCGTCGATTAGGATATCATCAGCAGACATGAGCGCTAGTAACTCGAGAGCCAACTGCTTGGTGATATCACCTGCTGGCACCATTAGCCAGATAATGCGAGGAGATGGCAGCGTTTTCATTAATTCGGATAAACGATGGACACCTGTTACGCCAATTGCTTCTGCCTCCGAGACTAACTGCTCAGAAATATCATAAGCCACAACTTCAATACCATTGTTATGTAAATTTGTTACAAGGTTTAAGCCCATCTTGCCTAGACCAATCATACCTACTTTCATGATATACCTACTTTCCTTAATTGATATTTTAAGTATAAGTAAAATTATTACATTTGTCAAGTGTGTTTTGTAATTTTTTTACATTATTTTGTAAAAAAATATCTCATCACCTTATTTCAGTATTTTTATTGTCTGAATTCTGCTTAAGGATTGTGGATAAACGGCTTTATAATCAGGATTTCACTATAAAAAGCTTATGTCCCTATTATAGCTTATATTTTGATAGACAGCAAGTTTGATGTAATTGGCTATCTTTCATTTTAAATTTTATTACAAAAGTGTATAATGTAATCACCAGATAAAATAAAAATAAAGGAGGTCTCTCACATGAGTATCGAATTTCAAAGTAGGATTAAAATTTACTACCATGATTTAAGTAAGAAAGAGAAATCGTTAGCTGATTATTTGTTGAATGAAAGTGATATTGCAAGTCGACAATCTATCCATGACTTGTCAAATAAAATCGGAATTTCAGTCGCAACAACGTCACGTTTCGCTAAGAAAATTGGTTATAAAAATTTTCAAGAAATGCGCCTTGCCCTTAGCAATAACACTTCTGCCAGACACTCCTTCTTCACATCCATTAACGAAGATGATACCCTTTTAAACATCGCCAGTAAAACTTTTAATACCAACATTTCCTCCCTGCAAGCAACTGGGAGTATGCTTTCTGAAAATCTGTTAGAAAAAGCCTATAAACTCCTGCAAAATGCCAATACACTGGCGCTTTTTGGTCTGGGAGGTTCAAGCGTTGTCACCCTCGAAGCCTATCACAAATTCCTTCGAACACCTCTCAAATGTTTTTTCAACCAAGATTATCATATCCAGCTGATGACTGCTGCGACATTAAATGAAAATGATGTTGCCCTTGTTGTCTCTCATACAGGTCGCAATAAAGAAGTCTTAGAGATTGTCAATATTTTACAGGGAAACCATGTCCCGATTATCGCCATCACGAGTTCTCCTTCCTCCCCACTTGCCAAAAATAGTCATGTTACACTCCTTTCAATAGCTGAGGAGACCAACTATCGGCCAGAGTCTATCTCCTCAACGGTTGCACAACTGACAATTGTTGATGCCCTATTCTTGATTTATGCCAATCATCAAAAGGCAAATGCCGTCAAAACGATTGAAAAAATTCGTGAGGTCATTAAAACGACAAGAGTCTAAAAAAGCGCTGTTTTCATAGGAAATTGGCAATCTTTCTGAGAAAGAATACAAAAAAGAGAAAAACAAACTGGCCGTTTTGATTTGATTACCTAAGCTACTTTTCTCTTGTGCTGGGAGCTTGCCATCAGAAAAGACCCTCCTTTTAGGAAAGTCTCTATTCTTTAGCTTCATACCCAAATTGACTTATGCTTAACGTGGGTATGGGACTAGTAGTCGATTAAAAGTTAGACCGAAGTCTATCAGTACTACTTTCAATTTAAGCATGTGTTGCTATATCATAACAAGTTTAAGCTTATGACAGCTTAATCAACTGACAGGTATAATGATGGACGGACAGGACTGTTGGTATGAACCGCACTATAGTACTTAAGGTTATTTTCCAACATATTAAGTCTACTGACACCACCAACATCCCCACTGCCAGCACCTGGTGAGCGAAGCCAAAAATTACTGAAGTGGGTGTTGGGAGAAGTGATAAAGTCAAAAAGCGCACTATGTATCGTTGTAGGTGTCGTTGGCACACCGATAGCCCCATGGATATCTCCATAGCTCAAGGCAAAGGCTTGTTTCTTCCCACTACCAACTGTTGTTTCAAATCGTGTATCTCGGTGGTGGTAACTATCATCATAGAAAGGACTACTACTAGTACGTGACCAGTTCCAATCACCGTAAGTGCTACCTGTACCATTAAAACCATTGTTGGCAGTTGAGAGAAATTCTGTCAGGTTTGGCGTATTGAGAGTCACAGCCTGCACCGCAGATTTATCTCCTAAATGATTATAATAAGCATCAATGATTGATTTCACACGAGAGCGACCATAGCCATCATCGTTAGGTCCGTTAAAGAAGTATGTTTCATCATCTGTATCTGCTACACCATCTTGCGACTGGAAATGAATCCATAAGGCATTGTCTTGTGTAACTTCTGGATAAGCACCTGTGGTAGTTAAAGAACCTTCGCTTTCAAGACTAAATCCCATTCCTGTCACTTCATCTGCTGTCAAAGCTGAAAACTTGATAACTAAACGATTTTCCCCATCTCTTTTGTATTGACAACACGCCAGATGGCATCGTTCCAGATGAACTCTTGATCGGTTGGCTGAGCCGCATCTGCTTTTTTTGTTGCGTTCAATTTTTTATAATAAACGGCATAGAGTGTCTTATCTGTCGTGATATTTTTAATCTCATGTTCAGATTTCACATTATAGCCTAGATAGATTTTATCTACTGGATTTAACTTGTTTTGGATAGCGCCATAACCACTTGGCACATAAAGTGTCGCGTCATTAGCCGCAGATGGTGTTTCCGCCCAGCCCAAGAAATAGTAGTCTTGTTTTGGGGCAGC
>NZ_BAAGGP010000012.1:0-45763 GCF_054658615.1 Pseudolactococcus yaeyamensis | reverse complement strand
TCTTTTGCGATGTGCTACGAATTGCTTTCCCATCAACTGCAATAATCTCGCCAACGACTTCAAAATTCTCACGCATTATCTCAAAAATAACTTCACTAACTTTTTGCCCATCCATCATGCTCAAAACACGAGAAAAAGTTGGTTTTGAAGGGATTTTTTCAATATTGAAAGTTCGCTTGAAAAACTCAGCTTTATTTTCAGCATAAGTCACGATATCACAGAGTTGGTCTAAACCGCATAAAACGGCGCACATGACGATGATTAGGACATCGCTTAAAGGATATTTAACGTATCTTTCATCTCGTGAATCTTCTATAATCATAAATTTTTCTTGTAGTGTCATATTGTTCTCCTAATGGCAGTGTAGCACTTTTGGTTAATTTTTCAAGACTAATTTATGAAACGACCGTGTCAAGGCATTCGCCAAATCATCAATCAAATCAGTCGCATCTTCGATGCCAATCGATAAGCGTAGTAAGTCATCTGTCAAGCCGTAGCTCGCTCTGACTGCTGCTGGTATATCTGCGTGAGTTTGTGTCGTCGGATAAGTAATCAAAGACTCCACGCCACCAAGACTCTCAGCAAAAGTGATGACTTTGAGTGCATTAATCAGGACTGGGATTTTAGCTTGGTCATAGACTTTAAAGGCAATCATGCCACCAAGTCCTGTGTAAAGGACTTCTTTGACCGCCTCGTGCTGTCTTAGAAAATCAGCCACTTGATTGGCATTGGCCGTCGCTTGACGCATCCGAAGGGCGAGTGTTTTCAGTCCGCGCATGACTAAGAAACTATCAAAAGGGGACAACACCGGGCCAGTCGTGTTGAGGTTGTAGTTCAACTGCTCATACAAGTCCTGATCCTTGACAATCACAGCACCCGCCAAGACATCATTATGACCTGCCAAGTATTTCGTTGCTGAATGAATAACGATGTCCGCGCCCAGCACTAATGGTTGCTGATAGATCGGCGTATAAAAGGTATTGTCGACAATCACTTTCGCACCATTTTCATGTGCTTTTTGCGCGACCTTGGCGATGTCGACTTCGATCATGAGCGGGTTAGTCGGCGTTTCGATGTAGACGATGTCTGTCTCTGGCGTGATGGCAGCCAGCATATCGGCTTCGGTCACCACATAAGTGAAGTCGAAAATGCCACGTTTTTGCTGATCGTTAAACCAACGAAAAGAACCACCGTATAAATCACGAGAGGCCACAATCTTCGAGCCGACTGGAAAGATATCTAGCGCAAGCACAATCGCTGCCATGCCTGAACTGGTCGCAATCGCGAACTGTCCCGCTTCAATCGCGGCCAAAGCTTCTTCTAAATTCGCCCGCGTTGGATTTTTCGTGCGGGTATAGTCAAAACCAGTCGACTTGCCGAACTCAGGATGTTGATAGGTCGTCGAAAAATGAATGGGCGAAATCAAAGAGCCTGTCGCTTCGTCTTGGTTGATACCGATATGAGATAAAATCGTATCCAGTTTTGGTGTCTGCTGTTCCGCTTGCTTGCTCATCATTTTCCTCACTCCTGTTTATCGTTGTTATTATTTTAACATGTTTAAGATGTAAAAAATGAACCTTAGTCATAAAAAATTTTTATGACCAACATCCAAATTTTAAATGGCTATCTCAACAACTTCTCCAAAGCTGATTTGTCCAATGGTTGGAACTGACTGAAAAACGTTGCTATTTTTTTTAAGACGAGCTGATTTTTACCCAGCACATCATTTTCAACCTGTAAAACAAGCAGGGGCTCATGAAGGCTCATGCGCAGCAAGAACCAGCCCTGACCATACTCACCTGTCAGATTTACCCGAATGCCCTCTTCGTTATCCGTGTCAGTGTCAAAATCTGCTGTTGCTGCCACAAATGCACCGAGGTCGGCAATCACCTGTTCGCCATAGGGCCGATAATCGGCCAGATTGATTTTAAAACGAATTTCCTGAGTTTCAACAGGCTGCTGCAAGTCTGAAATCAGGTCGCTCAGCTTCCGATTGTCTGCTTTTAATTGTGGTAAGAGCATCAAGATTTTAGCAATGACATAGGCACCATCGTCTAGAAAATCATTTTCCCGAAAGGCAGCGTGCCCACTTGTTTCGATGGCAAGCGGTGTGTCGATGCCTGCTTGGTTGAGTTTAATGGCTTTATTGATGACATTGCGGTAGCCACAGAGATAGCGGACTTGCTTGCCACCGAGTTGTGTGATGAAATTTTTCAGATGCGTTGAAGTCGGCGAATTGGTCACAATGGTCGCGTCTGGTGTCTGCTCCAAAACAATTTTTGCTAAGACGGCAATCAGATTATTGCGATTTAGGGTGTTGCCGAATTGATCTACGACCGCACTGCGGTCAACGTCCGTGTCAAAAATCACACCGAGATCCGCCTGATGATTTAGAACCGCTTGACGGATACTGGCCATAGCCTCAGGATTGTCAGGATTTGGAATGTGGTTAGGAAAATGACCGTCAGGCTCTAGGAATTGACTGCCTGAGGTATTTGCCCCCAGCACTGCCAAAACTTTCTCAGCAAAATAACCCCCAGCACCATTGCCCGCATCTACAATGATGTGATAACCTGTGAGTGGTTTGGCATCTGCAAGACCTGTCCCTGCGATAATCTGATTAACGAGGTCTTGCGCATAGGGCGTTAGTAAGTCTTTTTTTGACACTTCGCCCTGATTTGTCTGCGTGTTTTTCGCCGTATGTGTCAAAATATCGTGAATATCTTCATGCTCAGCACCGCCATCACGACTGAAAATTTTGATGCCATTGAAGTAATAAGGCAAGTGGCTGGCTGTCAGCATGACCGCTGCATCACAGTCAAAGTCAGGAAATTGCGTTGCCTTGAACATAGCGGGTGTCGTCGATAGCGCTGTATCAATGACATGGACACCTTGTGAGGTGATACCTGCTATCAAGCCAGCTTTTAATTCATCACCTGACAGGCGACTATCTTGACCCACGGCAACTGTCAGTTTTTCTTGTTCGAGTTGAGACCCTAACTGCTTTTCAGCAACCAACCAATTCACGAGACCACGCCCAACTGCTTGGGCAACTTCTGGTGTTAAGGTAATAGGATATTCAGCTGTCGCAATCGCAATGCCTCGAATGTCTGAACCATTTTGTAAGTCTGTTATCTGCATAGTTACTCCCTTATCTATATCTCACAGCTGTTCTGCTATGAAAGGCTATCGTTAACTCTAGTTAATCGTAATCGTATAACTTGCCTTGAATTTTTTACCGTGGGCTAGGGTGTTGATGCCAAACTTGGTCGTTAAATCGCCGTCTGTGTTTTGGTCATCCGCGATACCACACCATGGCTCGATACAAACAAATGGTGCTTCAGCAGGATAGGGACACCATAGACCGACAAATGGCATCTGCTCCCAAGAAATTTTAACTGACCGATTATCGACAGTATTCGACAAACATACTTCCGTTGCTTCTGGTGTTTCAAATATTAAGGCATCCGCTTTGAACAGTTCCCGGGTCAGGGCAAATTCAGTTTGTTCAACTTCGTGTTTTTGAGATAAATCGAGAACACCCGTTGTTGGATTGAGCGGAATATACTGGTGAGACTTTGCTGGACTGATGGTTAAACGATAGTCTTCAAATGTCCCATTTTCCAAGGGAACATTAAAAGCAGGGTGGGCACCAATGCCAAAGTATATGTCCTGATCATCAAGATTTTTGACTTCCCATTTCACCGTCAACTGGTTCTTGATGAGCTTGTAGGTGATGCGAAGCCGAAAATCAAAAGGATAGACCGCACGTGTTTCTCTGTTGGCTTTCAGTTCAAAAACGGCTTCATCTGCTTCACTTTCCAATAACTGAAAGACTTGATCGCGAGCAAAACCATGCCCACCGAGTTTAAAAGTTTCACCATCATAGGTATAGCTGCCATTTTTCAGTTTGCCGACAATCGGAAAGAGGACGGGTGCTTGGCGCGCCCAAAATTCGGGGTCGCCTTGCCAGAGGTACTCCACATCATCTTTTTTGATTGAGTTCAGTTCTGCACCAAAATCCTGAATTTCGATGCTTAGGGCATCATTTGAAAGTTTTGTCGTTGTCATCCTTGCTCCTCTTTTCGCTTTTTGGGATCAATCTAGTGAGTCGTTGATGCGCTTCAACCGTTCTAAGATGGTCACTTTCTCAGTAACAAATGGCCTTTTGAGCGATTAAACTCGTCTTCACATCTATTATACCATGATTATATTTAACATATAGCTTGTAAATTTTGCTTTTATATTATATAATAAATAACTAAGAAAGGTAAACTAACATGGCTAGACATAAGACAATTTTTAAAGAAGATATATTGCGTGCAGCAGAGCAGTTCATCATTGACAGAAACCCCAATAAACTAACCGCTCGTGCATTGTCTAAATATATGAACATCTCAACACAACCGCTTTATGCGGAATTTGAAAATATGGCGGCACTTAAGCGTGAGCTTTTCTCGCAACTATATTATAAGCTTCAAAATGACGTTTTTAGTAAAAAAACGCATGATGACACAGTTATTAACTTTTGTCTGAATTACATTAATTTTGCTTGTCAAAATCCCAAATTATTTAGAACCATTTATTTGGAAAAACATGGTGATAATAATCATTCCATCAATGAGTTTTCTTATAATATTTTTTGGACACTTATCCAAGATGACCCAATCTATTCTCAATTAACAGAATATCAAGTTGGCGCTCTCTTGACAGGCATATGGGTTATCTCAACTGGTTTTGCCAATCTCATTGCGAGTGATACGATTCATCCCAGTCAATTTGAAATTATTTCATTCCTAAAAGATGCGATCAATGATGTGCTCAAAATGGAAATTGCTAAATTTTAAGCGACAATCAAAAAAACTTCAAATGTGACATTTGGAGTTTTTTTTAATATCATTTTTAATTTGATTGCCAGTCAGGTTTATAGAAATTACGATTGTCCAATGGGAAAATACGTGGTGTCATCTCACCCGACACAATTTGATTAAGCGCTGTCTGCATCATCATAATACTGGCATCCATCATGTCGATTTGATGAATGACTTCCGCTTCCATAATTTGCGGTCTAACCGGACTACCATACTCTTGGAAGCCGTGATGCGCTAACAGCACATGTCGTAAAATGGTCACATCTTCTTTAGCATTATCAATATCAAGTTCACGTATGGCTTCTGAGACTTCCTCATCAATCAAGACAATATGCCCAATCAAATTTCCTTTTAACGTATAAGTCGTGTTTTCAGCACCCGAAAACTCAATGACTTTCGCCATATCATGCAGTAAAATCCCTGCCAACATCAAACTTTCATTGAGAGTAGGATAGACTTCACAAATCTTTTCAGCCAGCTGTGCCATAGTAGCCGTATGAAAACTCAGACCTCCCTCAAAGGCATGATGATTGGTTTTAGCAGCTGGATACTCGAAAAATGCCTTATCATATTTTTTGAAAATATGCCGAACAATACGATTCCAAGTCGCATTTTCAATCTTAAAAATGGTTTTAGAAATGTAGTCTCGTAGTTCCTGTTCATTTACAGGTGATTTAGGCTTAAAATCTTTGGGATTACTGGGTTCTGTATTTTCAGGCAAGCGTAAAAAGATTTTATTGACTTGCGGCGACCCTTGGTAGAGTTCTTTTACCGCTCGCATATAGACAACTTTACCTTTGGTAAAGGTTTCAGCCATATGATCATCAGCATCCCACAAGTTGCCACCAATCTGTCCTGTTCTATCTTGGAAAATCATAGCCAAAAAGGGCTTACCCGCTCGTGTTTGACGCAAGTCTGCTTGTTTAATCAGATACAAGCCTTCAAAGGCATCGCCAACCTGTAAATCTTTTAGCTGTGTCATAGTTTAATCGTTCCTTTCGTTTCAGGTACCAAAGTTTGATCACTCGTCAACAGAATCACTTGTCGTTCTTTAGCAACTTCTGCGAGCATATTTGAAAAATTACGGCGCCGTTTTTTATCAAACCTTAAAAAATTATCATCCAAGAAAATCGGAAAGTCTAGATTTTTAGACTGGATAAAGGCGAGTCTCAACGCTAATTGGAGTTGGTCTCGGGTTCCAGTTGACAAATCAATCAACCGCAAACTTTGCCCCTGAGTATTTCTCACCCAGAGAATTTCTTTATCCAGATAAATTTCTTGCCAATTCTTATCAGTCAAAATCGCCAACATCTTACTTGCTCGGTTTAAAATATCTGGTAGTGTTTCCGATGATAGCTCTGCCATGACTTGCTCGGTCAATGCGATTTCAGATGTTTTCGTTGCAAAATCAACCAAGTAATCACGAAGTATTTCTTTTTTCCGAGCCATTTTAGCAGCCAAGGTCGAAAGGGTCGTATCTGTTTTCTGTTGGTCAATCACGGCTGTATTTTTGGAATACATATCAATTAAGCGATTTAATTCGGCTGTTTTTTGAATTTTTTCAGACGTTTTTTGATTGAGCAACTGTTGCTCTGCAATGCCATTAAAAGGTTGGGTCAGATCAATAATACCAGATAACTGTTCTTTCAAACGTGTCAGACGTACCAAATCACGTGACTGTTGCATCCACTGTTCTAACAATTTGGGTGCCGTATCAATATCGGGTAATTCTGCAAAAATTGCCTCATCCAATGCTTCTAGGTCTTGCATTTTCACTCTGTCTGCTACTTGATCATAGCGACTCAATGTCAAATGTAAAGTCTGAGCTTCCTCATCAAGTTGGGTCAAATCAGCAACTTTTCCAACAACATCTTGACTTTCAGAAGAGAGCCAGTCTTTAAAATAAGCCAGTTTATCCTCAAAATGTGACAGAATAGCTTCATTTTCAGCTAATTTTTCCTTATCTTGACGGTTCGTTTTAACTTGCCAGAAAGCCAAGCCAGCACTGACGACAAAAAAGACAAGGGCGAGGATTGGACTGAAAATAAAGCTGAGACCCGCCAAAATGAGACTGATAATCGCTAAAATGAGATAGATTTTTGTAAATTTCAGCTCATTAATGCGTTGTTCTGCACCTATCGCTTGTGGATAGTCGGCTTTTAACCGTTTCAATAAATCAATCGTTTGAAGTTCCTGCAAAAATTGATTTTTCGGCGTGGCCAATTTTTCTAAAGCAATCGTATCTTCAGCGATTTTTTGACTTAGGGCACTAATTTCCTGACTATATTTTTCATGTAGCACATGCTTACGCCGCAGATTTTCGGCCTCATCAGCAGATAAAATATGCGTCAAATCTTGCTTTTTCAACTCGGCATATTCTTGATATTCAGCTAAAAAGCTAAGGCGATGCCTGATTTGGTTAATCTCAGCATCCAAGTTTTCTTGCGCCTCTCGCTGAGCGACTATTTCAGCATAGAGACGCTCATTTTCAGTCATCAAGGGAAGCAAGGCTTGCTCCTCTGACGTTTTTTCTTGCACCTCAACTTGGACCGCTGCGATGTCAGCTAAAACTTGATTCAATGGTTTTTTAGCCGCCCGTGTCGTCGTAAAGATGTCATCCCTTGCTTTAGAAAGGAGTTGAACTTGATCAAATAATGCCACAGAGCCTGTCGTTGCAGACATCCGCCATTCTTCATCTAGGCGCTCAGCATTATAATCTCTGACCGTTGAAATCTGTAGATTTTCTTGGGTGACAGAATAGATTTCAGAAAACGTCTTGACTGTGATGGGTCTGATAAAGTCACGCCATGATGATTCATCTAGCATCGTCACTCGATCGCCTTCAACAATTTCACAAACGAAACTTGGTCGCCCACTCCGTAAGATTTTCAGGCGTTCAATTCTAATTGTTTTATCGGCGTGGGTCAGAAAAATCTGCCCGCCATAGGTTTTGAAATTCAGAGGATTGAATTCTTGGTTTGAAATGGTGGCATTTTCAAAGCCAAACAGCATGTATTTGATAAAGGCTAAGACTGTGGATTTTCCTGCTTCATTTTCACCTAAAAAAGTCGTAAAGTCTGCCAAATCATAGGTCTGATTAACAAGTTTACCGAAACCTTCGATTCTGAGTTGCTTAATTTTCATCTAAAGTGCCTCCAAACTCAAAGTATTGACTGGCAAATAAAGCCAAATTTTCTTGCACCTCTTGTTGAAAATCAGTATCTTCAAAAACAGCACGAATTTCTTGTTTATGGGGTAAGAGGCTATAGACATGTTCCAAATCAACGGCTGGCAAGGTCAAATCAGGCACGACAATTTTTGTTAGCTCACCTGTTTCAGACGAGAGCGGCACTAATTTCAGTTTGACCACGACATGACCTTGACGTAATTCTTCTAGCAATTCATCATTGTCAACTGCTTCTTGCAGATTATCTGCAATCGCCTCGTAGTTTTCGAGTGCCAAACTGTAAAAAGTCGCTTTATCAATCAGTTTCGACTTGATAAAGGTCAGGGCTTGAACTAAGGACTGGCAGGCTGATAAATCAATGGACAAGCTTTCAAAATGGACTTCTGCCAAATCATGGAAATAAATTAAATTTCCTGTGGGTGTCATTTCGCCAAGAACGACTAAATTCGTCGTTTCTTTTTTATTTCGACCTTGTGGCGTTCCCGGATAGATGACAGTATCTGCCACTTGATTGGCCAGATGAATATGCCCTAAAGCCCAATAATTATAGTCTTTTTCGAGCATATCTGTCAGATTGGCTGGGGCAAAAGACTGACCTGAAAATTCACCGTGGAAAAGCCCAATATGATAGTCACAGGTGTCATCTTTTTCTGGATAATCCACGATTTTGTTGATAGATAAATGGGGATGCTGATAGGAAAAACCTGATACTGCAAGTGTCTCCCCTGTTTTCAAAGTCAGCTTTTGTGTAGCGACAGACTCAGACTTAAAGACCGTCACATGGTCAGGAAAGTCAATCCAATAAATAGACTCTCGATAATAATCATGGTTACCAAAAATAATCACAGCCTGAATACCGTAGGATTGCAGACGTGCTAACTGCTCAATAAAGTAATTTTGAATTTTAATACTGGGCTGTGATTGGTGAAAATTATCCCCAGCAAAAAGCACCACCTCAACGGCTTCAGAAATGGCTAAATCAATAATTTTTTCTAAAATCCGATAGGGCTGAAAAGGCGTTTCCTGTACTAAGCCTTCAAATTCCCGATCCAAATGTAAATCTGCTGTATGTATAAATTTCATAACTGACTTTCTATTTCCTCGGTAAGCTAGTATATCCTCAAGCACAAAATATGATTTATCGATTTTATCCTTAAATGATTATACGTTTTTAAATCAATTTTGCTCGCAATTTGTCGATATTTTCTTCAATATTGCCATTGAAAACGAAAGAACCTGCGACAAATACATCTGCCCCGGCTTCACGACAGGCGACAATCGTCTGTTCATCGACACCACCGTCGACTTCAATCTCGAAGTCAAGTCCTTGAAAATCGCGAATTTCTGCTAATTCTCTGACTTTTTCGAGACATTCTGGCAGGAATTTTTGACCGCCAAAACCGGGATTAACAGTCATGACTAAGACCATATCAACGAGGCTCAGCACGTGTTTAATGGCTGAAATATCTGTCCCGGGATTGATGGCAATGGCAGGTCGCATACCAGCGGCCTTGATTTTTTGAAGTGCGCCATGACTATGATGGGTCGCTTCGACATGAATCGTCATACTGTCAGCGCCTGCTTGAGCAAAACTGTTCACATATTTTTCAGGATTTTCAACCATGAGATGACAATCCAACAGACACTTGGTCTCAGGTCGAATCGCCTTGACAACGTCTGCGCCAAAAGTAATGTTTTCTACAAAATGACCATCCATAACATCAATATGGAGATAATCAGCGCCAGCCACCTCAAGCCGCTTAGCATCACGCGCAAAATGACCAAAATCTGCTGCTAAAATTGAAGGTGCAAGTTTCATTTTTTCACCACTTTCTTATAGGTTTCTCGTTTGCCTTGTATTTCTGCTAAAAATAACAAGTAATTATCATATCTGGATTGTAAAATGTCGCCCGCTGCAACTGCAGGTTTGACCTGACAGTTAGGTTCATGGGTGTGGGTACACTCACGGAATTTACAGCCAAAGGATTGACGTAAAATTTCTGGAAATGCCGCATTTAAATCTGGCTGGTTGCTAATCTCATAGTCCAAGGATGAAAAGCCCGGCGTATCTGCAATGAGACCGTCATATATCTCAAACAATTCCACATGACGCGTCGTATGTCGACCACGACCGAGTTTATCAGAAATTTCTTGAGTTGCCAGTAACATCTCTGGGGCGATTTTATTGAGCAAGGTTGATTTACCGACACCTGTTTGTCCCATGAAAACAGTGACTTTAACTGAAAATTCTGGTAGAATTTCTTGCCAGTCATTCATGAAAAATTTGTAGCCTATTTTTTCATAGTCTGCTTGCGTTTTTTCAAACGGTTCTAAATCTGGCACTAAGTCTAGTTTAGACAGATAAATCAAGGGGGCAATGCCTTTATTGGTCAGTAGGACTAAAAATCGATCTAATAAATTCAAGGAAAAAGTTGGTTCAAGCGCAGAAATCACGACCACAGCCTGATGGATATTGGCAATCGGTGGTCTGACCAGCATATTTTCACGTGCTTTTAAAGCTAGAACATAGCCCTCTGAATTAGCCTCGGCAGAAAACTCTGCAAAGTCGCCAACAATCGGCTTGGTCCCTTTCTGACGAAAATTGCCTCTCGCCCGTGTTTGGTAGACCAGACCGTCCTCCTCGTCTTTAATATAATAAAAGCCACTCAATGATTTTAATATTCTACCAAATTTTATCATACCTCAATTATACCACATATCCTTCCTATAACATTCTCTATCATGCTCCTATCCCTTTATTTATAAGGGATGAACAACTTATTGATACTCTCACATTCTTCGGTATTCTTCACACTAACCACAACTTTTGGTTAGTTCTTGGTTAGTTTTTGGTTCTCAAATATTTTCCAATTTATTACTTAAATCAAACTTCATACTTTGGGTCACATGAGTATAAATTTGTAAGGTCGTTTTCTCGTCTTTATGCCCGACACGCTCCATGATAACCTTGAGTGGCACACCTAATTCAGTTAATAAACTAATATGAGAATGTCTTAACATATGGCTAGAAAAGTCTTCTGGGTTTTTGTTTTTTATCTGAGCCTTTCTACCAATTCTTTTAAGATAGCTGTTTAAATATTCAGGGTTTATCAGGTTACCCGTCTTACATACAAAAATAAAACGATTATCTAAAGGTTTTATCTCTGAGTTCAACTTCATCATTTCAATCAAAATTTCAACACACCTGCTGTTGAATAGAGACCTCTCTATAAGAATCTTCTGTCTTAGGTGTTGTTAATTTAAACGCCTTTAAACTCGCACTGTGATTGTCTATATTATACTTGACCTTAAGTGTTCTATTTTCTAGGTCTACATTCTCCCACATCAACGCAAGCGCTTCACAGATTCTTAAACCTGTCAGGTACATCAACTCAATTAAATAATTCAATCGTGTTGCGGAAATCGTATATTCAAAATGTTTGATAAGTAACTTCATTTCATCTCTGGAAAAAAATTTAACCCTTTTTCTCTCCAATTCTTCAAAAGTTCGTTTGTACTTTGGTAATTCAACTTTGTCAATAGGGTTAAAATCAATATAGCCTATTTTTACCGCATAATTGAAAAATACCTTGACAAGTGCTTTTTGTAATTTTTTATAGGCATTTGAATTGTCACTTGATATTAAAAAATTTTGAAAATAACCACTTGAAACGCTTTTTATCCGTTTATCTAGGACATTTACCAAAACTTTGTTTAAAGCATTCTCTTGTGTGGAAAACGTACTGTCTTTAAGCTCTTGCTTGCGAAAAGTACGAAATTCCTCGTAAACCTCTTTAACGGTTATCTTGTTAGCTTTTTGTCCTAGTCTTTTGCTGACATCATCTTCAAGCAATTTCTTTTCAATCTTTGCTTCAAGTTTTCGTCTCGCTTCCCCTTGTGCCTGTCTGGTCTTGGAATTTAACGTAATCGTCGCTTGTTTCCATTTACCCTCACTTTCGTCATAATATTTTTCGTAGTAACGGTACTTGCCGTTACTTGTTTTTTTGTAAAACAATATACCCACCTTTCTTGGTATATCATTAGTTGAATAACTAATTATACCATGCTTTAACTAAATTTTTGTGATTCTCGATACTTCAAATATTCAAAAAAGCCCTTAGGATTGATTAAAGTCAACCTACTACTTGGGCTTATCGTGATATGTTTAAATTGTTCAGTTTTGCGAATTTCTGTCAAATATTTTTCTAGTGTTTTTTTCTTGAATGACGGAAAATATTGCTCAATCAACGTTTTTTTATCCACTAAAATATCTGGAAAATTATTAATAGCCATCTAGTTTGTCTCCTCTCTTTTCATAATCTATATGCCTTGTAGGAATCGAACCCACTTCCCTCTTTCAAGTGTCTTGCCATTAGACGAAAGGCACGCCGAACTATTCTCAGTTTTCTTTTTTTAATGTCTCCAAAACAATCTATTTTCAAAATACTCAGCTTCTGAAATTTCTTCCATTTCCAAAGTACCATATATCATTTTTGTACCATGCCGTCTCAAACCCGCAAGAGCGCTTTCGTATGCACGTTCATAAACGTGTGAGTATGATTTACCTGACATCATGAAAAACTCGCCTCTAGTATCTGTCAATTTATAGCTAATTTTGTAGTATTTCTTCATTTACTTCTTGCACTCTATCCAGTAACCATCTATCAAAATACCATAGGGAGTGTTGATATTGATGTCTCGACCAATCGCTTCATAGTCAAGATAACTTTCTAAAGGAACGCCCCCTAAAATTTCAGGTAATTTTAAATCAAGGTTCTCAATATAATTTTCTCCCAATTCAGATTCATTGCTTATATCTTCTAAAATAAATAAGTCATTAGCGTAATTATCTATTAGTTCTTGTATAGAATTATCAAACCAGCCAATGAGTATATCTATATTTTCTAGAACTATGTCAGGCATGTAATCGATTTCTTCGGCAATTTCGTTCAAGTTTTCAATATCGTCATACTCGCCAATTTTAAAAGGCGATTCGTAATCATGAATCGCCCATTCTTCATATTCTTCATCAATGCCTATTTTTCGCTTAATTTCCGATAGCTCCACAGGCAATGTAAACCACGCACCTTGTAAGATACCCTCGTTATATTTACCAAGATTAGCAACATAAATTTTGATTTCTTTATCCATTGTTTTTACCTTTCTTCCTCAACAGCACGCTCATATGCTTCAATAATATGCGTTTCTAGTCTATCTAAATTTCCAATGGTCATATTACCATTCCAAGTGATTTTGTGATAAATTCCTTTGGGAGTAAAAAAACTAAACTCATACTTAAATCGTAACAATCCCTCAAACATAAAACTTTCTGCCATACCATTGATAGCACCATAAATTTGATACATATTATGACCTAGACTTTTAATTTCAAAATTTGGTTTCATATATTTTCTCGCTTTCTATTTAAATCCTTTGAAAATTAAGCTAGTTCCTGAAAACTCATTTTCCATATACCTTGTGATGTCATCATTGAAAATTTCTAATACCTGCGCTTGGTACAACTCCTTGAACTCCTTCATATATTCCTCTGGCAAGTGCGCTGATAAGTTTAATTTGCCTAACGTAGCTTGACCATCTGGAACAGGGGAGAAACTACCGAAAATATCACATGATATTTCTATGCAATCATCGCCGTAAATGTCGGGTTTGATGAGATAAACACTTGGATTGTAGATGACACCTGCTGAGCGCAAATAACCTCTAATGCGCACATCATCTAACTTGGTAGTTATCTTTAGTTTTGTGACCATTCTTCTTAAATTCATACTAAAACTCACTTTCTATTTTGAAATTCAACCTACTGTAATAAACGCTGAAATTGGATAGACATATGAACCTGACCCTGCCTGACCGCCTGTTGTTGAAATGAAATTAACAGTTTGACCTGTATAATTTTGACCCTTTGTCAAAGCGATACTTGCCTCAACATAGCCTGAACTCGTGACAGCACCATTCACATAACAACCATTCACATCAAAGTTTAAAGTGTAATCAAGGACAATAGAACCTTTTTCAAGTCCAATGTTTGAACGTGAAACCGTGCCACTTACCGTTGTACCACTTGCGCTTTTTGTAACAGTCGGTTGTGATGAGTAAATATCATAGTATTGTCCCTCATAGTGACCGTTTTCAGTATGGCTATACTGAGTTACCGCATAAGCTCCTACAGATGATATATCGCCATGACTAGGCATTTCGTTTATACTTGACTCATTTTCTGTCACGACATTTTCAGCCGTTGTGTCTGTACTGACATTGACAGGTTCTGGCTCTGGTTGAGTTACTCCCTCAACCTCTGCTTTAGGTTTTTCACTGCTTTCAACCACTTCCTTATTTTCAGATTTGACAGCTTGTTTTTTCTCTGCTTTTGCCTGCAATTTAAAAAATGCTTTTTCATCACTTTTAACTTGTGGTTGCTTAACACTTTCTGCATTATTAGCCTGTGTTATCACAAGACCTGTGCCAAACAAAAATACAACACCACCCATAAATAATCGTTGAGTAAGTGTTGTAGCTTTAATTTTTTCAACTATGCTAATCGTTCTTTTCCTAATTGTTTTCATTCATTCTCCATTTCCAAGTGGACTATCTAATAATTGGGCATTTGACCGCTTACCGAGCCAGTGCATTGTACCAAGTTCTCGAACTTTAAGCATAATTTGGGGTAAATTAAAGCCGTACTCAGCTAATTCATTTGAGTATGAAATGATGTATCTGACACAGTTATCAATAGAGACACAGAAGTCATAGACGACTTCTTGGTATCGTTTTTCTAATTCAATTATCCCAAGAACAAAATCACACCAAATATGAATGGTTTTAATATCAGTATCCGCATGTTCTTGGATAATCTCTGGCTTGATTTTATTCATTTTTTCTTGTATTGCCTGTTCAGCTTCTTGACATAAAAAGTCAATTTGTGTTTCATACTTAATCAAAAGTTCGCACCATGCCAAAACTTCATTTATCTTGGCATATGGCGATAAGTACAAGTCTTTTTTAAAAGTTAAGACCTTCTGCTCAAAGGCATCAAAATCATCTATCATTTGTATGCTACCGTTCATAGCACGCAGTTGTAATTCGTATCTATCCATAGTTAGTCTCCTCGACTTGATTTCAACTTAATCATAATCGTAAAAACTGCCAAGGGTAGAATTACGATTGTTCCTAATGGCAACCAAAAATTACCGATGAGCAATCCATAAATGCACCATGACAGTGTATTGATTATCACAAATATTTGAGTGCCTAAACTGACACCTTTTAACACCTCTTTGTCATGTCGGTGTTGCCACGTCTTAGTTGCTTGCGGAAACCACAAAATAAGACTGGTTATATTGGCTAAAAAGCCCAACGCATTTATCATTTTTTCTTCCTTTTTATCTTGAAAATAACTATAAACTCTGTCAACATAAGAAGTATCAAAACACATACCCTGACTTCGTATCGTACTAAATTTGCAAGTAACAAAGCGATTTGCAAATTTAAGACACTCCCATAGCTGAGCAAACTAATGTAGCTCCATTCTTTTATTATTTTTTTCATACATTTCACTTCCCACTTAACAACTGCATGCTACCGTTTGAGGTACGCTTTCTAAATTCTACGATACCCATAGTCACCCTCCTGATAATTATTCTCTTCAAGCCATTGTGTACAGAACAATCTGAAATCTGAAATCAAATCATATTCATTTAAAAACTCACAAAATAAATTTTGATGTTTACTTAGATATATAAGCCAATATCGTTCTGAATCGAATTGAAATTTAGGCGGAAATTCTTCTACTCTTCTATCACAAAATTCTTGTATAAAATACAAGGGTTGTGTACCTAAAAACCAGTAACCGCAGAATCTACGATAAGTACCGTCTTTAAATGATATTTCCCAACGTCTATCACTTATTACTATTTTTGTCATTTAATTTCACTTCCCCTCTACATACCAAAATTGTTTAGCTTCATCAGCCGAAAATGTACGATAAGAAACTGTAAGCGGTGGTAGACCTGTCACATTCATTTCTGAAATCAATACGCTACCATCATCTTTGACTTGCTCACAAAAAGCCACGTGACCGTATTCTGGACTAGAGCCAGCCTGCCCATGAACAAAACTCACAGCCGTGTGCTTTTTAGGTTCATGAGAAACTGAGTAACCTGCTTTACTTGCCCAATCGCCACCGTTGCCCATGTAACTATCAAATTTAATGCCTAGCTGATAAGCACGATTATAGACGTACCAAGTACATTGACCCTCTAGATAAGAACCTGAGCCATTATAAGCCTGTCCGCTATAGGGTGTCTCCACTTCCCAACCATCAGGCACGCTTGTTGACATGACACCATTAACAGTCTCGCCACCACCCTCAAAGCCAACATAGTCTTTGAGTAGGTCATACCATTTTTGCGCATTATTCTGGAGTTCGTCTGCCTTTGTCTGACCGTCACTTAAAGCAACACCCTCATAATAGAGCGACCAGTCTAAACTGGCTTGTCTCGGGTCTTCTGACACACTCACAAGGTCTTTAGTTTTCTTGTATGCGCCGTTTAATTCAGTAGATACAAGTTTCAGTTCGACTTCCATTGATAAAGTTCTGGATTCAGCTTGCGCCCAACGATTGCCGTTGATATGATTAGACCACCCCGACCATTGGAAGATACCCGCAACACCACCGCTATCATTGACAGCTTCAGGGTCAAATCCTGATTCACGTTCTGCGACAGCTAATGCACCTGATGTACCTTGAAGTGTGAAACGCTCCTTAGACAACAAATGACTAGCTATGTCTATGACATTCTGAGCTTTTTCTTCTGAGATACTCGCTTTTGTGGCGAGTTCCTTTGCCGTGAGATTGAGACCGCCTGCGCTACTTTCAAAACTTTCCGTATCGCCACTTGCGCCACCACCTACAACCATCACTAGAAAAAGAATAATAACCAACGGAACAGCCACAAGACAAGCTGAAATTCTTTTGACTTTTTTCATACTCATTTACCAGTCCTTTGTTTTATCTTTTCCTTTCGTGGAATCTCAATACCACTTGGGAATTTATCCTGAGTTGACTTAGGATTTTTCTTGTCAGCTATTTTGCTATCGACCTTTTTTACATTTTTTCTAGGTTGGTAGCTTTCCGAAAGTGGTTTCTTTTGCTTAGATTTTTGCGCCCTATCTCTCAATTTATTATTTTGAGATTTTTGCTTGTCATTCTCCTGATTTTTTTTGTAGTTCTCCTGAACTTTTCTGTAAGGTTCGCGAGGTTGCGTTTTGGTTGTGCCTTTCTCACGGATAATGCCTTTAGCTATTTTTTCCTGACGTGCTTGCTCTTGACGTTCCTTTTGCCGTTTCATCATGAAATCAGTTTTTCTCTGATTTTTCAAGATTTCTTCTTTTTTGTCAGGATTTTTCAACAACTCATCACGATGATTAGTGTAGGCTTCTTTAAGTGCTTGTTTGCGCTTATCTTTATTTGACAAGCTATGTTTATTTTTCCGCTCTTTGGCATTAAAGTCCATCTCATCTTGATTACCGCCAGTTTTCGCAAAGTCTTTGACTTTGTAAAAGCCATCTTTTGTTTTTTGACCTGCTTTTTTAGCGACTTGATAGCCCCTCTTAGCACCTGCACCTGTTCGCTTAAACATCTTACTTGCTTGTTCACGTTTAGCGCCCGACTTGCCTTTAAAACCATGACTTTTAGATGTCGGTTTAAGACTTCTTGCGACACCTCGAACGCTTGCTTGACCTTTTTTAAGAAAGCCAAAAATGTGATGGCGTGTCTTGTAAATAATCGTCCAGATAACAACCTGAACAAGAACGGTTAGGAAATAGCCCAATTTCATATTATTCGTGCTTAATTCAATCCGACTATTCACATAAAGTAATAACTGAGTGCCTAATAAACCACCTGACCCTAACGTTGTAAAGACACCTACAGTTTTAAGGAAATTAACTAGAACGTGTGAAAATTTAGGAATCAAGACAAGTATTAAAACAATCACTAAGAATGCAAGCAGAAGAATCACAAAGTAATTCATGGCATGACTTATGATTAAGACACCCTCAATCAAAACGGTCAAAACAATCGACTTGAAAGCTGAGGCAATCGCCACAAGAAACTTACCTCCGACTGAGCCAAAACTCAGATTACTTTCAGCTTCATGTTTCTTTTTAAATTCTTCAACCTTACTCGTTTTACCTTTGGTTGCGAGTAGCTCTGTATTCAACACATCTTGATTGCCGTTGACACTTCCTATCTTGAAATTCATTTCTTCAAATGGTTTCTTGACAACCGTGTCAAACATATTAGCTTTCAGAGTTTCTACTGAATTTGCGGTTAATTTATTGCCTGAATCTACTGTAATTTGCGAGCCATTAACAGATAAGCTATTGATGACCCTTGCTGTAAATTCATCTGTCACTTTCTTAACCGTTGTGATACCACCTGCCATGACCGTTGTTGGTTGTTTATCTATTGTGATATTAGAATAAAGCACCGCTCCTGCAAAGAAAGGCATGAGATACTTACCCGCACTCATGAGCGCACGACCAAGACTTGCTGTCTTGATGAACTTTTCAAAGAAAACAAAAATAGTGAAAAAGATAAGGTAGGGATAGGCAATCTCAACTACTTTGTCATAAACCTCTTTAGAAGTTGTCACAACATCGTTGATTTGCCCCATAGCCGACTGACTGCTAATGATTGTGAGTGTTTTTGCCACAATAAAATACAGGAGTTTAGGGATAAAAAAGATAGCTTGTACGATAGAATTGATAATTTTAGGAAATATATCTTTCGTACCGAAAAAACCATCTTCCGTGTACATATAGCTTGTATAAACGGACAAATCACTAATATCATCTGCCTTGATTGCTTTAGCGTACATGACTTGTGCTTCCGCATAGGCTTTGGCATTGTCAATCGTATCAGCTAATTGTCGTTTATAGCTATCTAGCTGACCTTGTAGCCTGTCTCTTTTTGTGCCTTTAGGTAACTTATTGATTTCATCTTGTACGATTTCAACTTGATTTTTCAATTGTTCTTCGCTCGGATTGTTATCAGTCCCCACTTGCTTGAAAATATTGCCTAAGACAGTCATTTGAGTTTCTGCCATGTCAAACTCTTTCTGATGAGCAGACAGCTCTTTCATGACTTCCTCATAAGTACCTGTTTTGGTATCATAATGGTCGCCTGAGATATTGTATTTATAGGAATAGTAGCCTTTTTCCTTATCAATCAATTCCCACCGATTCAAACCTGTATCAATCGTTGAGGGATAGTCCTGTGCCAAAGCCCTCATTGAAAATGAAAAAGAGACAGCTAAGACAATAACAATCTTTGCGATTAGTTTTTTCATACTTACCTACCCTTTCTAAGCCACTGCTTTCATATCTGTTTCAACCGTGTCAAATAAGACATTGATTTCTGGAAATAGTCCGTCAACTGTAATGCGCTCACTTCTGCCAAAGGTATCACGGAAGATACATTGACCCATTGTCATACTCTCAAACCACGAAATAGTCTCCGCAGTAACTGGTATCTTCAAGCGAGTTAGAACTTTCTCAGCTTCGGTATCAGAATTAAAAGCAAAAATTGTACCAAAACCAGTGCCGTCATCTTCATCTGCCGTATCATCAACGGATTGTGTAATCAGAACGAGGAAATTATTTTCCGACCGACCAACACGTTTAATGCGTTTAATAATGCCCCGACCAACTGCCGTTGCATTGAAAAACCAAGCCTCATCCATGAAAATAATCGTTTCTTGCTTTCTGTTTTCACTGCCAAATTTATGACAGTAATGTCCCAAAGCGTACATGACAACCAAAGATTTAATCTGACTATCACTCAAATCATCTTTTTCATCAGTAGGCAAATCAAGCCCTGTCACTTCAAGTACAGTAATGCGCCTATCAGTATCAACCGCCTGATTTTGTCCGTCTGAGAAACAAAGCGAGAGAATTGAATTTTGCACCATTTTGACAAGCAGATTAGCAGAAATTCTGACTGCTTTTGTTTTATGCTTTTCTAGGTCTCTAAAGACCGTAAGCATACCCACTTTTTCTCCTTTTTCACGCAAGGCAAGGTGTTTGTCAAGTGAGTCGAGAAAAGCGCTATGAAATTCTTCCTTATTTTTCAACTTGTAAATTTCATTTGTCATTGAAATTGCCAAATCTTTAGCTTCTGCACCTTTAAGGAAAACGAGTGGGTCAAGTGCGCCCCAGTTAGATTTTTTGCTTTTATCTAGTGTGACAAAGTTGATTGACCTAATATAGTCTTGAATTTCAGGATAGATACCCTTTGCTTCATATTCCTTTAACACTCTAAAACATTGATGGCGCATTTCTGCTTTAGGGTCAATATAGAGCGTTTTAGCTTTCAAAAGACTAGAGTATAAAAAGAGATACTTGGTTAGAAAAGATTTTCCATTACCAGTATCGCCAATGATTGCAGTGTGCGGACTACTTGTTACTTTCCCCTCAACACCAAGTTTGTTTGCCTGAAATGGATTCACATAGGCAAAGTTGACACTCGATTCAATCGCCTTTTCAAAATCTCCATACCATGACCCTTTATTGGAATCAATCCGTCCAATATAAAAGCCGACATCTTGACCGACTTTTTGACCTGCAAAAAAGAGATTTTCCACAAAGCCATCAAGCGTTGTAATCTGGATAAAATTCTTGTCGGATTCATCCAAAGTTTCCGTAAATCTATTTTTGTAAAATAGATAAAGTTGGTCTGCACGAGCCTTGACAAGCTCAACACCATTTTTAGCACATGAATCCATGACAATCCGCATTTTTTCAACTAAAGCCTCATAGTTATTATCCGCAAAAGCAAGTGTTTGTAAGTAACCTAGCAATATCTCATCATCATTTGATTTGACAAGCAAATCTTCAACTAAGGCTTTGGAGCGTTCCTTTTTATTTTGGTCAACACCACCTGCCATATCGCCGTCCTCGATTGCTTTATTATGGCGTAACCTTGCACGGTTTGCTTTAGCAGGTACTGAGAAAGTGCCTTTCTTTGATGAGAAGATGCCTTTATTCAATACTGGAATCGGGAAATTAAAACCCTGAATATCTTCCATCAAATGTAGATAGCTGATATTTTCAGGCGTATAAGCAACTGGTAACATTGCCAAGTACGATTTTTCTAAGCCATTGTGTAGGGTTAGAATATTCATATTTTCCCACGTTATCGTTGTATCATCTAAATTTTCAAGCGTATTAGTTGTCGCACTCATTTCAAACGCCCTATCAAAATCAAGCCCTTGTAAATATTGCAAGCCATTGATGAAGATAGTTTCTTGTGAGTTTAAAGGTTTAGCATTTAAAAGACTAAGCCGTTTTTCCAAATCTTTAGCATAATCTTCATAGTCTAAATACCAATCTTCTTGATACGTAACTTTACCGAGCAAAGGTTCAACAATTTTCTTTGAAAGGTAGTTTAAACTCGTTTTAATCATAGCTTTCTTATCAAAAGAAATATGACTTGACTTCAAAGGTACGCTCACATACCAATGATACTCAAAAATTCTATCCACAGATTGTTGCAGTCGTGCGTAAGTTTCATCTAAAATGTACCAAGCTAAGTCTTCCGTATCTTCTGCGAAATCCTGAGATAAGGTTAAGAACATCTCATCTAATTCAACATCAATCGGAATCATAGCCATGTCGAAATTTTTATACGCCTCTATACCTGCTAACGCACTAGCAGTTAATGCTTTAAAATCATCTTTTTCAGCTCTATCAATACTATTGATGATTGCTTTTGGCACTTCAAACATCGCAAAAACATCACCGTTATCTTTCAAAAGCAGATTATCATGAATAGCTGATATACCGCTTTTAAAATTCGTTTTTAAACTCATTTCCCCTCTTTTCTCTTTCATATTCATATAAAATCCCCTTATTCAAAAAGCATTTTTTTCTTTTTCTGCCATAAACAAAATAAAAAACAAGCCAATCTCTGATAAAAATCGGGAAATGTTTGCCGTCAATTTTCTTGTCCGCCAATTTCTGCCCCAACCTATAAGCAACCAGTAAAGCGACCGCAAAAGCCCACCCAGTCGGAATGAACTTTAATAGTCTGTACCAAATTAGCGCCTCAACGAGTAGAATTAAAAAAGCATAGCCTACAAAACTATACTTTATCGGACTTAATAAGGGATAACCAAATATCGTGTGAAACGTATTTTGTTCTTCTAAGGCACGCTTATAGGCGTAGAGGTATTTATCGTTTGTATTTTCTGCCATCATTTAACCTCTTATCAACCGCCTAAAACAGTCTCGAAAGCCTTTTGTAAAAAGCCCATGACTATCTTGGCAATCGTTTTAAAAACATCTGGAAAATAAATGAAACCAATCAAAAGGATATTCCCTCCGACAATCCCTACAATTTTCCCCCAGTCCTGTTTTCCAATGCCCTTAGTCACGATATACCACCCAGAGAAAATAACCGCAACTGGTACAAGTCCTTTTTCTGCTAAATCTTTAAAAACACCATTCATATCTCATTACCTTTATCTTTCTTTGAAGTATCTGCTTTAATGCCATGAATGAGTTCACTCACAAAAAGCATATCTTCTTTTTTAGTTAATTCAAGCGTGAAATTCTCGCTATGAACCATATTAAAATTATCTTCAAAAGTGACCTGAACTTTAGCTGTCAATTTTGTTTCATCTTGATTGAGTTCATAATAAGAATAATCAAGTGATTTGAATTTGTAGCCCGTGATTGCCTTAATACCCTTACTCATGGTTGTTAAGGTATTATCATCACTTGTATAAGCATTAAAAAAGGCTGCCACAAAATGATTAGCTTTCGTCCGCCACGCTTCATCATAAATACTTGTGATGTCATCTAGCTTATTTTGCTTAACCTTGTTTGCCTGTAAACTCTCTGTTTTCGTGACAAAAGGCAGACCGCTCACATAATACTTACCGGATTTTTCGCCAAAAGGAACGTTGAAAATCGTTGAAACATCATGCCAACTGTCAGCTTCATTTGATTTCACACGATAATTCACAGTATACGAGCCAACATTATCTTTGATTTCAAGCAAAGTTGAGTTAATCAATTCATACGCCCCCGCATTTGTTTGCGTATTTTTGATGTCAAGTAAGTCGCCACCATAAAACGGCGCTAGAATATCTTGATTAGATTTATCTAGCCCCTTATTAAAGTACGTTCCGACATAGCTTGATAAGAACAAATTGATTTTATTGTTCGTATAACCCGATTCAGCTTTTTGAACTGCGACAGTTTGAGGGCTAGACTGCTTAAAGTTTCGCATACCATTTGAGAATAAAGAAAAAGCTGATAAAGCGACTAAACCAATCACAGCACTATAAACAATCACATTCGCCTTACGCTGACTATGTTGTTTTGGCAATTTAACAGCCTTTTTATCAACTTTTTGTCTTGTTTTAGCTTGTTTCACTAATCTTTTCTGCGCTTTCCGATAGCGCTTAATTTCCTTTTTACTCATACCTTTATAGTTTTCAGGTGTGCCACGAGCCATATTGTCTAAATCAGATTCGTCAACGATAATGTCATCATCTTCAAATTCATCTTCATCAACTTGTTTCACAGCTTTCTTCTTTGTTTTTTTAGCTGTCTTTTCAGCCGATTTTTTCTTTTTAGGTTTTGGAGGATTGAGATAATCTTCAATCGCTTCAATTTGCCCTTCATCAAGTGACGAACTTGCCGTTTTCGCTTCAAACCCCAACTCTTTAGAAATAGCTAAAGTCTCTTTAGATGTCATATCAAGATTTCTTGCGATTTCATAAATTCTTGTTTTTGTCATTTTCTTCCTCATTTCTCATAAAATCTCATAAAAAAACCACCAATCATCTAAAAAAAAATCATTCCGCTTTTTTTCAACAACGAGTGACTTATCTTCTAAACTATCCACAACCGCATGAGCAACAGATAAATAGTCGCATTGCTCGATTACTTCACGTGTATTTTTATCCATTACTAAAAATGTAGACATTATTTTCCTTTCCATGTCTTACTGTACTTGACTTTCTGTACCATCTGGATTGACAATAATAATGTCATATCCTGCATACTGCGCTTTTAGTGCTTCAATATCAGATGTCAAATCTGGTGTTTCTACGACTGGCTCAGATATTTCTGGTACAACATCATAAGTACCCTCAGGTGCTGTTTCAACAGGTGGGGGCATTGTCGTTGAGGGAGCTTGTGGCGCTGAAACAGGTGGTGCTTTACTTTCAGCAACTACCTGTTTTTCACTAGAACTCTTTTCACTTATAACTGCTTTAGAAGATTCCGAAACTGACTTAAACTCAAATGAGTTAGCATTTTCTTTTTTGATTGTTTCTTCTGAACGATCGCCACCAATTAAAAAATAAGCACCAAACCCAATGATACTTACCGCAACGACAGCTAAAATCGCAAATAAGATTTTTAAAAATTTATTCACGGTACACCTCACTTTCTTTTTTTGACTATTATAAAAAGCCAAGCGACTAGCGCTTGACCTCTTTTTCATTATCTGCCATAAATTTATCATATCGGGTCATATCTGCTTGAGAAATATCAATCCGAAATGCTTCTCCAAATTTCAAATCACGAATTTTCTTTTTGTTTAAAACTTGAAAAATAGACATATCTATCATTTTTAATAACGTTGGACTTAATTCATGCGTTTTGGCGACATAGTAGCCATTTTCTTTACAATAAGAAAAGATTTCTTGAATTTCTCTTTTCTTATCATCTCTTGCCACTTTCTCAATTAAAAGACCTTTCATTGTATTGGTTAAACTATCAATAAAAAATGTCCATGAAATAATCAGAAGTAAAAATAATATCATCAATACCCCATCTAATTCACTTGGATAACTTTCTTTGAAAGCAACAAACTTGAAAAGCAATCCTAAATTTAACATGGTTAAAAGATAGCTAAACACAACACTTGTCGTCAACATTTTCTTATCAAGTGTTAAAGTCAGATTGTCCTTATCTTTGAATTTTAAACAATCAGGTAAATCTTCTATGATTTTATCTTTGTCGTTTCTGCTTACCCAAATCGTATGTCTCTTAATAAAAATAGGTAAATAAACAACTAGAGTATAACAAAGAAATTCAATCATCACATTTTCAAATGGCGTGAGTGTTTGTTTACCTAAGAAAACACACACAATATCTGTAAAAATGAAATGACCTGAATTGAGATAAGACACTACATAACTTAGATAAAAAAGAAATGTGACGGTCACAGTTTGAATCAAGAACACTTTCAAGACAATTCTGCCAAGCGCCTTGTCCCAGAACTTACTGCCAGCCTGATATACTAAATTTAACAAAATTATCATCACTCCTAAATCTATAATACTCACTATTTGCCTCCATTATATCATTCTATTGGGCTTCACACCCCATTTGCACGTTCAGCTAGTCGTGGTTTAGTTGATTAACTATTTCTTGCTTTTATCTTTACCGCCTCTTAGGGCTTTAAAGATAACCTTGTGTTTGATGATTGCAACGATTGCCACAATCAAACCACCAATAACAGTTGCGAGAAGTGCTTTCCCCTCCCCAGTTTTTGGTAGGAAGAGTTTAACAACTGGATTGACTGGCTTAGGTTTCTTGCCATACCATTTATCTTTATCCCCGACAGTCTTACCACTAATTGTACCTTTGGCTGATACTGTCATTTCATCACTATGCAATTCGCCTGCCGTGATAGTTTCAAGCCTACCAGTACCATCAATATAGCCACCGACTGGCAATTCAAGTAGTTTATCGTCAAGTTCAAGTTCGCCATCTTTGTTAGTTGTAAGTGCCTTGCCCTTGTAAGTCCACTTGATACCTTTGACATCATGATGACCGTCAAGCGTTTTATCCGTCAGCTTGATATGAGTTAGACTTTCAGTGCCGTTATTTGTCACACGGAAATTGATAGTTTGGGCTTTGTCGCCTAATTCAACCGCTGTCTGCTCAGTATCAGAATCGCCCTTGCCTAAGTTATCAGGCTTATCAAGATGATTGCCTAAGCCACCCTTAGAGATAGCTTCACTTGATTTCTCGACATCAACTGATGGTTTAGGCTTAAAGCCATGCCACTCATCATCATCTCCAACCTTTTCATTTGATTTGACACCAACACCTGCCACGGTAATCTTATCAGCGTGCGTTTCGCCCTCATCTAGTTTTTCAAGCATACCAGTTGCTTCAAGCGTTTCGCCGACTTTCAGGACAAAGACCTTACCATCAAGATAAAAAATACCAGACTTATCAACCGTGAGCGCTTTGCCTTTGTAAGTCCATTGAATATCTTTCACTTGTTTAGTGCCATCAAGCGTTTTATCAACTGCCGTCAAATTCGTCAAATCGTCTTCGCCATTATTTGTCAACTTGAAGAAAATTTTAGGACTGTCGTTAAGTACCGCAAGCGCTGTTTCTTTAGTGTCATGGTCGTCTTTACCAAGGTTATTAGCCTTGTCTTTGTGATTACCTGCGCCACCTTTAACAATTTCACTATTGGTTTTCTCAATATCAATGGATGGCTTAGGCTTGTGTCCGTGCCACTCGTCATTATCTCCTACTGTTTCTTGAGATTTAATACCGACACCCACAATCTCAACCTTATCAGCGTGCGTTTCCCCACCGATTAATTTTTCAAGCGTGCCAGTTGCTTCAATCGTTTCGCCAACTTTCAGGACAAAGACCTTACCGTCAAGTAAGAAAATGCCAGACTTATCAACCGTAAGCGCCTTGCCTTTGTAAGTCCATTGAATAGCTTTCACTTGTTTTGTACCAGTGATTGTTTTATCAAGAGCTTTCAAGTTCGTTAAATCATCCTCGCCATTATTGGTGGCTTTAAAGAAGATTTTAGTGCTGTCGCCACTAATTTCAAAGGCTGTGGCTTTAGTGTCGTGGTCGCCTAGACTGATATTGTTAGGCTTGTCTTTACCGTTTCCGTTACCACCTTTGGTAATCTCAACATTCGTTTTCTCAATGTCAATGGACGGCTTAGGCTTGTGTCCGTGCCACTCGTCCTCATCTCCAACTTCACGCCTTGATTCCAGACCAAGCGCCACAACCTCCACACTATCCGCATGGTCTTCCCCACCGACTAATTTTTCAAGCGTACCAGTTCCCTCAATCGTTTCGCCAACATCTAAAACAAGGGCTTGACCGTCAAGAAAAAGCACCCCGAACTTATCAGCCGTGAGTGCCTTACCTTTGTACGTGAATTTGATGTCTTTCACTTGTTTAGTGCCTATCGTTGTTTTGTCAATCACTTTGAGATTGGTTAAATCATCTTCGCCGTTGTTGGTAACTTTGAAGAAAATTTGAGTGCTATCCCCAGTGACTTCAAAAGCCGTAGCTTTGGTGTCATGGTCGTGTTCGCCTAGATTATTGACACTATCTTCATAGTTCCCAATACCATTTTTAGTTATCTCGCCGTTGGTTTTCTCAATGTCAATGGATGGCACAGGTGCTTTAGCTTTGTCCGTCAAAGTGATTTTAGACAAACTAAGGAATGGCGAACTATCTGAGATGACACCTGCAAGACTGCCAGTCACGTTGGTGTTTTTGTCAATCTGATTATCCCCTTGACTGAACGTACGCTTAGAGAACGGTTCAGAGCCATCTTCATGGTAGCTTGCGGTAATCGTGATGACATCTGTTTTAGGGTCAGTTGTCATATGGATATAGATTGGCTTGATTGGTTTATAGCCAGCAGGTGTATTAATTTCAGTGATAACATAATCGCCATAGATAAGTACCGCACTAGCGTGACCGTCCTCATCTCCCTTAATTCCTGTTGTCATCGTTTGAGGGTCTGCGATTGTGCCTTTAAGCGGTTTAATCAAGAATTGAATATCATTAAAACCACTTTCAGCCGATTCGCCGACAATTTCAACTAATTTTTGAATTGAGATTTTAGCCTTGATAACCTGTTCAAGCGATTTCGTTTGAGGTGTGATGATGGTTTGTGTGCTATCATCTTTTTTCTTGATTTCAAATGGTATTTCTGAGCTATCTGGTGCATAACCTACTGGCGCATTTAGTTCTTTCCAAACGTATTTAGCGATTGGAAGATTACCAACATAGACATTCAATTTCTTATCATCAACACCTACCACGACATTCTCGCCATGTTTAACCACTTTACCGTTGATAACGGATTGCGTGACTTTTTCGCCTGAAATGAGTTTAGCATTTGGGACATCAGACCATTTCACTGAGTCGCCTTTTTTATGTGAACTAGAACCAGTTAAATCTTCCGCATAGAATAGACCATATTCAGCCGTTTTCAATTCAGCTTTACCTTGAGCTTGTGCGCCAGTTTCTTTGTCAGCTTTAAAAAGTTCATTTTCGCCTTTGATTTCTTGATTAGTCCCTTTCGCTTCATCAAAGACAAACTCAGTTTTGTTGTCTTGCCAAGTCAAGGTTACCCGAACAGGTTTAAAGGTATTCACAAAGCCATTACTTGCCTTAGTTTCTAAGATATCATAGCTACCTAAAGGCAAATCTTTAAAACTGAGTTTCCCTTTTTTATCTGTCTTACCTGTATAGACCTTGCCGTCTGTAACACTTGTGACCTTGAACTCATTGCCCTCTAGTGTATAATTTTCATTCCACATCTCACTACCAGATTCAACACCAGTTTTCGTGATGATAATACCACCTAGAACGGCTTTATTATCCACTTTAACGACTGAAGCAGTCGCACCAGTTTTACCCGCTTCAACCTTGACTGTATAAGTTTGTGGGTTGTAAGTTTGACCTGTACTTGCGGTAACTGAGCTTGCACGTTCTTTGAGTGTATAAGTGGCAGGTGGCAATTTAAGGCTTTCTACTGCGCTACCATTGGCAGGGATAGCAATATCCCCAACATCTTTACCGTCTTTATCGTAAATATCAAAAACGATTGGGTCGAAGTTGTAAAGTTTATTTGGGAGATTATCGCCAAAACCGACAAGGGATTTGTCTAGTTTGAATGTGCCAGTTAAATTGACTTTAAAATGGAGTTTACCAAACAACGCCCAGACAATATCCATGTGGTCGTTAGCACCGTCAAGATAAGTAAAGTCCACTAAAGAACTGTTAAAGCCTTTTAGGACGACATAAGAGTTAGGGGTCAGAAGTGGCGAATCCGTAATAACTGCACCACTTGAATTAGAGCGTAGCCCATTTCCTGAGACTTGAAGTGCCGTGTCAGGGCTGACAATGTAGCCTAGTGCGCCATTAGCCCCAACTTCCGCAAGCTGATTGGCATCCACATCACTCACTTTCATAGCGACAAGCAGTTCATTGTTTGGAATTTCTTGACCGTTATCTGAGCGAACGAGTGTGACAGTTGTAAAGACTTTATTGATATAGCCCACCATTGAGCCATCTCCTATTGCGCCACCTGCATTTCCACCGTTTTCTGTTTGACCGCCACCCGAAGCTGTACCGCCAACTGGTGTAACTGCGCCAAATGTGATTGTCCCACCCTCATTTCGGACACCAAAGATAAGGTCTTGGTTAGTTTGTCCGTCAGCGCCATGTTCAAAGCCATTATGTTTAACTTTTAATGAGACCGAGATATTTTGACCTGTGTTGAGGTCTTTGACTGTACCGACATTATTGACATAAAAAACTTCATTAAGATTTACGTGAATCGCTAAATCGCTATTTTGAAAACCGTCTGACCGTAACGTATAAGCCGCAGCTGTACCAAAACTTGACAGTGCTTGACCGCTATGAAGACTGGTGTTAGATTGCCAGCCGATATTATCCGCAATATATTTCATATTACCTAAATTGACATCTTGTAATAAGCCGTCTACTGTACCTTGAAAACTTGGACTTGCCATGTCATTTGAATTAGCTTTAATGACTGGCTTATTATTGACTGTACCAATTTGTGTACCGTTCACAATACTAGCTGAGACTTGCGTAGGTTGTAAAATACAACTTTCTGTAATACCTACGCCTGTTAGAACTGCCAGAGCAGTTGTGCCATATAGCCATTTTTTCCCTGACTTCCAAGACTTGAAACGAGATTGTTTCTTTTCAATCAACGTTTTTTCCATTTTGTTTTTCTCCATAGAGAAATTCCTCCTATAAAATTTTGATAATAAAAAAAGAAGCCTTGACAGACCTCTCAAACATAGTTTTTCAAGTTTTCACTTAAAAATACCGACAATATTCTTCAAATTCTTCTAAAATACCCCCTCCTGACTTGAAATTGTATTCTGCTAAGAAACAGAAGAACACACAAATTACACCTCCTACCATGAGCAATATTGCCCCTATGAAAAAGAATAGAAATATAGATAGAAGAATAAAAAAAGTGGAATCTGGAAATTCAGCTAGAAAAGGGACAACAGCACCCCAAAATAAAATAACCCCTACTGAAAAAACGATGATACAAAGCGCCAAAGCAATTGAAGACTTTACTATACGAATTATTAATTTCATGACTTACCTTTCTTTTGAAATAAAGCAAAAAAGAGAAGTCCTATTGAACTCCTCTCTTGATATGCTTACTCAATTATTAATCCCACGGCGTTGACCCACCAGCAGGTTTTTCAGGGCTACCGTCAGAATTTATGCCTTGGCTTGCGTTCCACTCGTCACGGTCACGGTCTGCCTGAGTTCGACCGTTATATGCGCCCATACCGCCACCTCCATCTGCTTGTGGTGCAGTGGGAGTGCTTGCCGTTTCTGGCGCATAGTTTTGTTCAGGCTGAGGTTGAGCGTAAGCATAAGGTTCAGTTTGAGCTGGTTGCTCAAATTGTGCCTGTGCTTGAACTTCTTGTTGTGCTTGAGCCTGTGCCTGTTGTTCAGCTTGCGCTTTTTCAGATTCTGCTTTAGCTTTTGCTTCACTTTCCGCTTTTGCCTTGGCTTCTGATTCTGCCTTAGCTTTAGCCTTTTTATCAGCCTCTTCTTTTAGAAGTTTTAATTTAGCCTTATTTTCAGCTATAACTTTAGCTTCCTTATCAGCTTTATCTTGTACTTTCTTTTTAGTCTCAACTTTGTCAGCTTTAGCACTTGCGACATTGTTTTTATGAACTGCCAGACCAGTGCCACCACCGATTAAAAGTAAGGCAATAGCCCCAACTACCACTCGTTGTTTCAATGTTGTTGCTTTGATTTTTTCTATCATAATATTCATTATTTTTATAACTCCTTTTGATTTATTTGTTCTTGTTTGATAATACTATTATCTCATATTTCATAAGGTTTTGCATGGTTATTTTCACATTTTGGTATAACGCTTTTATATACCACTCCCTTAGGGAATGTTATAGTTTTAAACTATATAGCACTATCTTAACGCTTAGCCTCTGTGGTACTTTCAATATAGCCCCATAAAAAAATGGAAATTACTCCTAAAACAAGCGAAACCAAACCGACAGTTGCGGTTACTTTCAAAAAGATAGACGGAAAATCCCATATACTTCCAATAGCCATTAAGATAAGAGAAAACATCTCAACAATACACGATAAAGTGCCTAATAAAATAAATAAATCAGCTTTTGTCAGTTTTTCTTCATTCATTGAATTATCCCCACTAATCTATCACACTTTTCTCTATACCATCTTCCTCAATCACAACATCCGCATTCATAACTTGTAGGCGTTTGCCATCAAGATTGATTTTAATTTGACCTGATTCATCTACCTCAGTACGCACGCTAGTGCCGTAATAACGCTTTAACACTTCCCCTTTTTTGGAGTAAATCGTAATCGTTCGTGATAAGCCAGAGTTATCTGATTGCCAATCTTTGGCTGTATCTTCCCAGAATGTGCAACCAGTTAAAGCAAATAAAGACAAACTAGCTAGACCGATAAATGTTAATTTTTTCAAGTTGAGTTTATTTGTCATTTGTATCCCCCTTTTTTTGTCACAGAAATTTCCACATCAAGCCCAAGTTCATCACCTATATCCGCAAGTCTACACATTGTCTCCGTAAACTCTTTCGATTTTTTCCGCAAATCAAGTACTTCTGCTTTGAATATTTTTAAAGCCTCTAACATATCTTCATAAGTATCAATCAGTTCAATGTCAGGGTTATTTAAATACCACATCATGAACTCTGACAAGTTAAACTCAGTCTTTTCTACCAAATATTGTAACACTTTTTTCATTTATTTTTGTTCTCCTATTCTTACCAATCACTCCAATTGAAAATACCTAGACTTTCCGTCATTTTGTTTGCGACAGACTTTGTGATTGTCAAAGTTTTTTCATAGTGATAAATTTGTTTTTCAGCTTTTGTGATGATTTCTTCTGTTAAAAATTCTCTTTGACGTTCCGTCAAAATTTCGGAACTACTCACATCACGCTTTAAATCCGTTAATTCGTCTTGTACAATACCAAAAGCGCCAGAACCTAATAATTGTATCAACCGTTCAGCCCTAAATTTTATTTTGGCTAATTCTGGTTTATATGACATTCTATACCTCAATTCCTAAGACGACATAACCGTCTTTTTGTTCATAATCTGTGATATAGATTACTTTTGCGACAATGTGGTCTGCTAAATACTCAGGCACTCTATCAATAAGTGATAAACCACCACCTTTTCCATCTGATATAAAATCGGTTACTCTTGCATAACCTACCACGACACCTGTATCTACCCATAAATGCAAAATCAAAGTATCGCCAACTTTAAAACCTCTATCATTTTTTCTGATTTCAAAAGTTTTAATACCATTTTTTACAGCTTCAAAATAATCTGAATGTAACTTTAATCTGTGTATCGCCATTTTTTCTCTTTTCTAAAATAAAAACACGAGCTTTCACACTCGCATTTCTCTAAAATTTATGCTCTTATTTCAAGCGCATAATCATCCGTGACTACTCGTCCAATACCAAGTTTGCCATTATGTGCATTTTCTAAAATATGCTCGGGTACTTCTCCCCATAGAATGATTACCCTCAGTTTTCCAACAGGTTTTCTTTCATATCTTAGTCGCATAATCCTACCGACTTTCATTGTTTCTACATTCTTATGTCAATTTTAAAATCTTCTGTCTCTACCCGCCCAATGCCATATGTGCCATTTTCTGCATTTTCTAAAACCCACTCAGGTACTTCTCCCCATAGAATGATTACCCTTAGTTTTCCTCTCATCATATTACCTACTTTATCTTTCTAAAATTATTCAAATTCTGAATGACCGTAATAATCTTCCTCACTAATTCTTTTTACCGAAATTAACATAGTTTCAGGAAATTTACCTCTGTAAGCGTATCTGTCATTCAACACATCCCACAAAGTCGCTCTATCAGGAATTTCAAACAATTCCATAACTTCAAGACGAGTAACTCCGTTCACTTTATCAACTACATCTACTTTAAAATAGTCCATATTCTACCGACTTTCTTTGTTTTAATATTAATTTTTGCATTCCTCAATTACCCACGTTTGTTTTAGAGTTTAGATATTATTATTTTCTTTTTTGACATCTACACTTAAAAGACCCAATAATTCTAGCGCTTCATCAGTGCTTTTCTTAACGAAATTGAAATATGACCCTGCTTTCACAAGGTTCGCAATCAAACCATTAACTTTTTTAGCCGTTTCTTCTAAAAGTTCTGGCGAGACACCCGAATCCTCAAACTCGAGCAATGCTTTACCTTTTCCTTTTAATTGACCGCTTGCGACAGAAAAACCATTTGTACCACTTGTTAAGTCAGCAGTAACACCAACTAAACCTTGTAATTCTTTAATTTTCTCAAATAAAACTTCTTTTTCAGTATCCATAATGTGTCCTCATTTCTCTATTTTTATCTAAAACAAACACCCCATGCCCTTATCTTTTATTTATAACTCATAGTTTCAGCCTCCTTAAGCAACTTATTGATTTGTTCAAGGCATTTATTCGTATCTTTTAAAATAGACCAATACTTGATTTCAAATTCTTTATAGCGCCAATGCCATCTCATATAGTGATGGCGTGATAGAACATCAATTTGTAATCTGTATAGTTCGCCAGTAGAACTTGCCCAAAATGCGATATTTTTTTGTCGTTCCCTGATGGCAAATGAACGCAATTCTTTTTGATGTTTTTTTAAAGTATTTTCAATATGACGTTTTTCTTGAATAGCTTGCCAATCAACCTGAGTGGTTTGCTTGCCATTCTGCCCAACTTGAATTTTTGGTGTTTTTAACATAGCTATGTGTCGCATTATAACCGAGCGCATTAAGTAATTGACGACCGTCTTTACTTTGGATTGCCTCAGAAATAAACTCCTGTTCTTGATGTATGCCAACGTTTAATTTGATTTCCTCCCAGTCCTCATCAGTCAGTTCATACTCTTTTATTGTGTTTTCAAGCCACTTATCGCCCTTGATATTATCTGTTTCTAGTTGAATTCTAAGCCTACGTACTAGCTGTTTTTTTATCCAATTTTTCGTACTTTCCTCAGTCACATTTCTTGGTTTTGTCAAGAATTTGTATTTTCTACAACTCCCCCACAATCTTATCCACTCTAAATCATACCCACCGTCCTCATCAAGTACCATGACAAGAGAGTAAATAACATCTTTTGCCATGCGTGTGATGTCCGAATCTCTTTCAATGAAAGCTAACATGAATTGATTGGCTTTATCGTCAGATAAGCGGATTTCATAACGATTTTTGTAGCGATTTTCATTGTGAATTTGAACTAAGTCCAAACCTGTTTTAGTACTCTGTTCCTTGTCTTTTTCGTAACAACAAAGATAACACGGAGAAGTACGTGAGGCGATATAAATTGTTAAACCCTTTGAAGTAGGAATCCCCCTCAATCGGATAAAATCTTCATGTATCTCAAATTTTCTTGAATCAGACTTTATCAAGCCTTTTTCAAACTTATCACGCAAAGTATGCAAATCATAATTATAATCTTCACTGTATAGTTCATCTAAAGCTATATCAAAACGAGTGACTTTCAAGAAGTTTTCAAACGGGTCAATGCCATTTGTTTGTTTTTTAGAAAATAAAATCGCATCCATAAAAAAATCTTCCCATGTCCGACCTTGCTTTAATAAAACAAATTCAAACTCCCGACAGCCTTGACCTGAAATTTCAAACATTGTCCCCATATCAATATCGTCAATATGATGGAATATTTTCATGTGTCCGTATTGTTGCCTTAAAGGATAGTTATAACCACCCTTTTCTTCCTCATGAAATTTATTGAGGTCTATTTTTAGAACTTGCTCAATCACGCTATCGTATCTCAAAGTTTTAAACCGCAATCTCAACCAGTCAATACTCGAAACAATTTCAGCTTGACTAATACCTTCGTAAAAAATTTTTATTTTTTCTTTGTACTCATCAGTCAATTTCTTTTTGCCCAACTCAACTTGGCTCACAAAACTTTTCGTTTTACCAATGGCTTTAGCAATATCAAGTTGTGTTAGGTTTCTGTCAAGCCTGTATTCCTTTAGATTCATTGTGATTTCCTTTCGTTAATTTTTGGTTTACTTCTGCGAACCCTTATAAAATCTAGCCTTAGAGAACGAGTTTACTTCCTATACCCCCTATTAGTAGGAGGGGTACAGGGCAGTCTCCAAGCGCTAAAGCGCTTGTTAGTCTAAGGCTGTTTTCTTATCTCAACAGCCCTACACTTCCCCTGTGCTTAACGCCCTTTGCGTGGCGGGCGTTCGCTAGCGCTCACACCCTTGTTCCCACGCAAATTGCTACACATTGTCGTTTCAGTCTGATGAGATAAGAAAACAGCCAAAGACTAATCTTCGACTGCGGTATATACTTCATCTAATATTTTAGATACAGCACCTCTATAAGATAAACTTTCTTGTTCTTTCAAACTAATAACTTTTTCAAATATAGCAAAATCACTATCTTTGAACTGTTCGCCAAATTCATAATCAGTACCTTTGAACTCCGTTAAAATTGTTCGAAGTGTCCGAGCGCTAAGTTTTAACTCAGAGGCAAACTCTTTCTGATTATAATATTTAATTGGTGTATCATTGTTTTCAAGCTCCAGTCTAGGCAACTTTTCATAAGAATCCCAAAACGTAAACGACTTACTAGATGGCATTTGAGGCGATAAGAATTGTCGAGGTGTTTCGCCGTTATTGGCAAAATAACCCATACCATAAACACGCCTTCCGTCAACTTTCTTGATATATTTGAATTTTTTGTTAGAATCAGGAAATAGAATATTGTAAGTCGTATCAGATAGTCTACCTACTGTAATACGGCACATGACATTATCCCTAATTGTCGTTGGCAAATCGTCATTTTTAACATTTTGCGTTGCAATAATAAAGAAAATACCTGCTTGTCTACCTTTTAACGTAATTTGTTTAAAGGCAGATAAGACATCAATTTCACTAATTTCAGGGCGTTCTTTTGCACCAAATTTATAGCCTAATTCATCAGCCAATGCACTCATCAAAGAGGGAAACTCATCAATCATAATAAAATACGGTTTCAAGCCATAAGTGTAAAATGATTCAAGTTGTTTTTCGCCTTTTTCCTTAGATTTCTTTCGCATATAGGCGTAGCGTTTATCCATGAATTTATTAACACGAATTAAATGTTTACCCATTTCAATCGTTTCATAATATATCCTATCTTTTAATACAGGAAGGTTATTTAAAGAAACAAAATCAGCTTGTTTAGGGTCTAAAATATCGACTATACCAATCTTTAGTAAGCCAACAAGAATAGATCGCATGAGTACTGTTTTCCCTCCGCCAGTCCCACCTGCAATTAGTAGATGAGGGTTGGAAATGAAATCCCAGACAATGTCTTTCATTAACATCAAACCGTTTTTAACATCCGCAACCACTTCATTACTTTTATAAACGTTTTGAAGTAAACCACTTGTAAAAACATAAGTGACAGAATCACTTTCGTCAATGATTTCAACCATATCTAAGCCAAAAGAAATTTCTAAGTCGCCAGCAATTTTTAACAACCTTTGTTGGAATCTATTACCTCTTAGAATGAACGTGACATAGTAAAATCTATCCTTGTAGGAAAAATGAGTTTTGGTGTATTTTTTCTTAACTCCCGCATCTTTTCCTTTGCCACGTATTTCTCGGACGAAATTATTTTCTTCCAGATAAAAACGCAAAATACGCCTATATTTCAAAACACGGAAAAATGAAAAATACTCTAGGGCATTAAAGACAACATAAACACCTAAAGCATATATCGCCAAAGAAATACCAAAGAATAGCCAAACAGCTAAACTTTGAAATAGCCTTGTTTTGAAAAAGAAAAAAGACCAAAAAATAAGGTAAGGCATTGATATCAAAAACGTTTCAAGCGGAAGCGTTGCTTTATCTTTATTACCAATTTTCAAACCACGAAACCTAAAAATTCTTTTTAGAAATTCCATAGTCTACCTCTTATTTTTTATCGCTTTTAGGTTTAGGTTCTGATTGAATTGTTGTGTTAGCAGTTACTTTCACAACATCATCAACAGCTACATGGAAAACAAATTTTTTCTCCAAACGATAGCCTACTGTATTGACAGTATAAGTGGGATTGATGAGTTTCAATTCTTCCTCAAATCCAAACTGTGTCTCATCAAAATCAATTGGAAGTTTGATGTCCATGAAATCATCTAGTTTTTCAGAATAGGCAATCAAAGATTTACCTTCAACCTCATGTTTGTTTCGAGGTGTCCAACGAACAAAACCTTGTGTCCGTGCCAAGCGATTATGACGTTCCTCTTCATCACGTGAATGTACGACACCATCTTCATCAATGTACTCGAAAACTTCCTGCACATCAATTTTTGAGAAAAACAGTTTACCATAGACTTCATCTTGTGACACAGAAAAGCGAGACGGTTTACCGTCTTTAAATGTCTCAATACCATATTTTGCCATGTTTATTTACCTCCTTTAATCTTAATGCTATCAACACGTAATGCCAGTTGTACCTTATCCTCGCCATTTTCAGGATAGATATAGGTATCAAAGACAGGATTGATTAGCTCGACTTCTGTTTTACCTGCTTTTTTAGCCTTGTTAAAGTCAGATTTTGGAGGTGTATTCATATCATGTGTCAAGACAATAAAATTAGACTGACCGTCTCCATCTGCTTTAAAAACAATATGTTCAAGCATATCCCTTGTTTCAGCAACCACCACATAATTAGGCGATACTTTAACAACACCATTTTTTACCAGTTCATCTAATTTGACTGGTGCGCTTTCTAATTGAGCCATTCGGCACTCCTTATAAATAATATTTACAGATAACAAGCACATTCATCTAGTATGATGTTCATTGACCTTCTAGGTTTATCTTATAATCAAAAAATCAAACAGGCTGATTTAGTATCGCCCTTGTTGGAAGTACAACTATTTTGATTATGACAACTTCAACAACTTATAAAAAAACCGCCCTTAGACAATTTTCATGACAATATAGCAATCTATCCGCAAACAGATTAGCTTGTTCAAGTAGTTTTATGACTTACTTGGGTCAATATGATATAATCAGTGATATAAAACTACCATTATGACGGAGATTTACAAATGCCCCTATTCTATCCAGAAGAAATGAATCCGAAATCTGAAATAGATTTTCTTTTCCACAACTTAACTTTTAGTAAACAAAAAAAACTCATAAAAATCGCTCAACAACTAGGCAAACAAGATTTAATTATCCTAGATGAAGAACGGAAAATATGGTTAGCGAATGAAATTAAACGCTACACCCTCAAAAATAGCGATAAAATATTTGAAGTAGGGATAGAATCAGTTGCTAATGATTTATATCGGCAAATTATTAATCTTTCGTCTGGAGCATTTGAATGAGCTTCTCTTGAAGAACGCTCATTTTTTGTTTTGCTTCTTCAAAAATTTGAAAATATTCTTGTGTGAGCTTTCCTAATTCCGAATCTGTAAAATCAAAATCCTCTTTTCCGAATCCTTTTGAGTTTTCTATCCTACCTTCAAAATACCGTATCCGAGAAAATGTTTCATCTAGTAAATAAAGTTTCTTTTCTTTTGTTGTCTTTTCCATAATGTTTTCCTTATCGTTTAGTAATTTTTATCCGCAAACAGATGTTTGAATCAGTTTAAAGACTTGTTCGGATCACGATTTTGTTAAATCACATAATCCTTAACCATATCAGCATAGCGTTTCTTAATTCTATAAGGGACATAAAAACCTGTATTAAAATCACAGTCCCGATAGTTCCAGATTTGATGTAAAGTACGTTTTCTTAATTGAATTAAGGCACGCTCATTCATCATGTGAACACTACATTGGTAACAAAAATTTGAAAATAATTGTGCATAATTCTGCTCAACTTCATCTAAATAAGTACAGTCATTTTGCATACAAGCTCAAGACCTCATCAACATATTCTTTCAAGTGATTGATAACCCATTCTTCATCCATGTATTTTTTTGAATTAAAATGCAAAGTATCAAACCCAAAAACATCATCATTACGATAAGTCCAACCGCCATGGATATTGCCTTGGGGAATATCCCAATAACTTATATCTTGAAATTCAGGAATTTTAATATAACCATTACATGTACCATGTTCTTCTAAGTCTTCAAGTGGTAATACAGGTCGTGTTGATAATTCATAACCCTTATAAATACATCTCATCTATTTATCCTCCTTGCACAAGCAACGCCAAATAATATCAGCAATGAAGTGCCATTCTTCGTTAGTTTCTTCTTTTTGTTTCCAAACATCTAAAAGTTTTTCTTTTATATCCTCAACTGTCATTGCTTTCAATTGGAACACATCAAATTCTACTTCTATTTGTTTTGATCTTTTTTTAGTTGTTATCATTATTCTTATCTTCTTTCTATACGCCACCTCCTCGGTATTGTTTAATATACTCCTATATGACCGACAGGACTTGAACCTGCACAAAAACTAAATTTTTGAACCAAAAACGCATTTTGCGTATTATTTTAGTTTTGTCCTACCATTAGACGACAGCCATAAAAAAACACCAACCTTTCATTAAGTTGATGTTCTATCTTTAATATTCTATTTCATCTCACAAAGTAGACCTTGAGAGATGTTTTTTTATTTCTTGTTTCAAATAAGTAATTTCATCTATCATGCGATTAATTTTTTCACTATTTAGTTGATTAACCTCTTTTTGGAACTCTAAGAAACATTCTGTTTTTTCAGGATTTACAAATAGATTAACCCATCCTTCATCAAATACACCATATGTACCATCTGAAAGTTTACCATATACTTCATAACAATTTGTAATCAGTTGTAATTCATTGTTCAAAAAGATACCATAATGATGAAATTTATTATATACATCTTCATCTAAAAAGATAAATGACTTTAAGAAAATTTCATTAAATTCAGCATTTAGCTTGCGTAATTTTTCAAAATGTGCCATCACTAAATCCATTTTCGGTATTGGTTCTGCATTAGCTAATCTCTTTAAATGAATTTGAACATTTCCTAATTCACTATGAACAAGCGAAAAAACAGAATAAAGTTCTAATAAGACATCAGCACGTTTATCCACTAAAACATCAGACATTTTTTGTCTACGACCTAATAAATAATTCAACATAGGGACAACGATTACTAAAATCAAAGTTATTATTTGAATTGCCAACATAATCTTTACCATTCTTTTTTCCTCCATTATATCATAAGAGCATTATGTTTTCTCTCTCTACCAAATGCCTTAGTATCGCCAAAACAAGCACGTAAGGCGAACTCTTGAGAAAAATTAATTTTGTTCGAGTGCGTTTTAATTGTTTCAAAACCTAATTCTTTTGCCTTTTCAAGTAAGATTTTGTTTGAGATATTGATTTCTTTTGATAATTCATTGATTCGTTTTTTCATTTTTTGATTTCTCCTTTTCCTCTTTTTCAAACTCTTCTTTAAACTGAACAAGAACCTCTATCTCTCTTTGTAATTTTTTAGGTATTGACTGAGATAAATCACGAATTTCTTTTTCAGTTTTGATAATTTCTTCGGTAATTCCTCGCTTTAAAAGAATAAGTTTTTCTTGCAATTTTATCCGTTTAACTTCAAGACCCGAAAGCTTTTCTTGCCTTTTAAAAATCATATTATCTAAATAAAAACTTTTATGTTGTAATTCTTCTTTAGTATATTGTAAGACCCAATTACCACCCTTTGATTTTGACTCTTTTTTTAGTTTCATCTACTTCTCTCCTCGCACTTCAACAAATTAAAAAGACTAGATTTCTCTAATCAAACTATACTATTCAATTCCTGTAGTAATCTATAAGATTTCTTACTGTCAAAACACCATTTATAAACCAAAAAAGACATGCGATATTAGCTTCAGCAACAAAGCATGCCATTCCTGCCCCCAACTGAGCAACTAAAAGTGACCAATATAATCTTCTTATGTCTGTCTTATTCATCTATTTTCTTCCTATTTTTCAAACAAAAAAACGACTAGATTTCTCTAATCGCTCATTTTCTATATTTCATCTTCTCTAAACAACACACAAATCAGATTTTTCTTCTTACGTTGATAATTTACAAGTTATTCAGCCACTCGCTCATAAGGACTGAGCCAAAGTAATGAGCTTTGACTTTCTTATGCGTATCTAAGACGAGGACGAGCATGGTAGCTCTCAACTTTCACATGACATTCAGTATTTTATCTCTATTCATTAGAAATTCTACAAGTACTGTCTTATGCTACTCGTACAGGTTGCTTCGGTTATAGCCTGATTTCTCAGGTTTCACGACACAGGTCTTACTTGAATGTTGGCAGTGTTTGATTGGTTTGATTCCTCTTGCCAATTACTGCTGTCTTCTATACCACACCGTGGCTGTCTATTATCGACCCCCAAAGTCCCTTGCTTTACTTTCAATTATCATTGCTACACACTTAACTTGCCTAGCTTTTACTAGGTGCTTTCTATCTCACGATAGACTTTTCTGACCTTATCAGCAATATCTCACTGACAAAACCATCAAGGTTTATACCATGTGCAGTCAGCACGAAGTCACTCGTGTTTACACTGACTTAATTTATGGGCTGTTTAGAAAAGATGAAACGAGATAATTTTTTTCAATTTATCTCGTTTATCCAATCTTCTTTTTCGGAAAAAACTCTCTCAATTTCAATTACTTTATCATAATTGACATAAAAGTAAATGTACTTATAATGAACTTTCTTCCTGTAATTTGTTCCTGCAATTCTAGGACTACCCTCAGGACTTACAGAAATAATATCTACAGCTTTTAACAATTCATTCCTAAACTTTCTCAATGCTTGTGGATATTCTCTTAAAAAATGTTCAAGTCGTGCCACATCATCTGAGGCTTCATCTGTAAAAACAACATCTTTCAAATCAAGCCCAACCTAACTTTTCTTTCAAGTCAGCTACTGTATGAGTTTTTCCACCATTTCGTTGACGAAATGAAGATTTTTCCATTTCCTGAAAAAATTTCACTTGTGCTTGCAGATTTTTATTTTCTTTTTGTAGCTCATCATATTCACTTTTAGTCAAGATGACAACATCTTCATCATGCTCAATAAATTTTGGATTCATCATGTTCAGTACCTCCTGTTTATCTTATTATACTACCTTTAACATCTTTCAGCAACCAGCAGGAGTTACACCTGCTTTACGACACTCTCGGTCACATAAAGATGGACTTGATTAAACAAGTCCAACGAGAAACAAAAGACACAAACGGTTTGTTTGATTAGTCTTTCGGACAAGTAAGAATTAGGACTTCCTACTTGAATAATCGCTTGCAGGCGATTCACTATTTTAGTCAATAACGGAACTACCCGATTACAGAGCAATATCTGCTCTAAAGTGTCCATAAAACAAAACGAGTAAGGAAAAATTTTACAGGCAGTTTACAACAGACGAATTTTGTCTATTGTGTCATTAATTTTATATAACGACATACCACAAATTATGTTATAATTTATTCATCAATAAAGGAGAATTTCGAATGTTGCCTGAACGCTTGAAAACGCTACGTTTAAAAATCGGACTTACACAAAAAGAAATTTCAAAAAAACTAAACGTTTCTCAATCAACTTATTCAGATTGGGAAAAAGGAAAAATGAAACCTAAAAACCTTCAACAAATTGCTGATTTTTTTGATGTCAGTATAAATTACCTTTCAGGTCAAACAGATTATATAGACCGAATCTCTCAATCTATTATTCAAAATTTATATGAACAACTCTCTCCAAATAAGCAAAAAGAACTTATTTTAATAGCTCAACGTCTCTTTGAAGAAGATGATATTGAACAATAAATCACATTTCACATTTCATCTATTTTAAGCGAATAAATTAAATCTTTTTGAAGTTTTTTTAATTTACGGTCGGAAGTATATAGTATATCAAAATAACGTTTTATGAGTTTAGATAATTCCGGGTCTGAAGTTATATAAAAACCATCCCTACGTACATTACATCGGTCTGCTTCTTTATCCAAAAGTTCATTCAGCATTTGAGAAACCTTGCCTAAGACATAAAGTATTTTTTCATTATTTTCATTAATGCGTTTTTCCATTTTCTATTTTCCTAACTTTATTTTTTTCAGTAAATAAAAAAATAACTCATTTCTAAGTTAGCTATTTATCTACTCTAAACCACTTATAAAGGAAAAAGCAGTCAGCACGAAGTCACTCGTGTTTACACTGACTTAATTTATGGGCTGTTTAGAAAAGATGAAACGACTAGATTTCTCTAATCGCTCTCATGTACTCTATCTAAATCTCGTTCCAAATCTCGAATCATTCTATAAATATCTTCCACCCATTGTGGAATATCTACTTTCACGTGCTTCACTAATGTCTCTAAAGCAAGTGTGCCATACTCATGATAAATATCGTGCCTAGATTGTTTCATATCATGTAATGGATATTTGCCACGATACTTGATGTAACTACCATAAGATAATTTATCTTTATCTAACTGTTCCCCAAATTGACCGACCATTAAGGCAACGCTATCTAAAAACATTTCTTGTTCTAAACTATCATCTTCTAAATCAATAAGTGTAAATTTTCTTTTCACTTCGTCAGCATAGAATATCATTGTTTTTAGATATAAAATATCTTCTTCAAGTTCACTATGTCTTCTCAAACTAATGCCACTCTTTCCTTTTCAAAATTTTGTTTTACTTCTAAAAGTCTTGGTAATCTTGATTTTTTCATGCTATCTATTGAGATAATGGACACAGGAAGCTGTAAACTAATCTCAATATTTTTCTTAAATTCATCAAACACAACATAAAACTCTAACGTATTTTTATCAGTTGCGTAAACCAAATCAATATCTGATTTCTCATCAGCTTCGCCACGAGCATACGAACCAAAAAGATAAACTTCTTTCAAACCATATTTTTCTGCAATCGGTTTAACCTTTGCTTTGATTTCTTCAATCGTTAAAATTGACATTAGCTTATCCTCCTGATTTTTTTCTTTACCTAATTATACCATATTTTACACCTCTCGATTCAATTTTATCTGCTCTAAACCACTTATAAGGGCTAAGGGAAGATTTTACAAGACCCACATCTTATAAGCAGTTTACAACAGACAAATCCTGTCCATTGCATTTTTATTTGATAATAGCTCAATCCGCAAACCAAGCTATTCTATATTTAAAAAAGCCATCAATCCACAAACCGATAGCTTTTCTTATTCATTTACTTCGTAAATATACGACACAAGAGGAAAAGTAAGAATTGTGGCTCATATCATCGCCTACTGCACTCTTGTGAAGTTTCGAGGGGAATTTTTAACATAAAGTTGTTTGTGATATAATTTGTAATTGAATACACACGCCTTTTAGTCAGCAATGAATCGCCTCACATCTTATGCCTTACTCCACCTCTTCGCCCAATGATAAAACATTGAACTTAACTATTGTGCTGTCACTGTGCAGTCCACCGTAGCTATTTAATTATACTGTGTTTTCACAGTCTCTTTTTCATACCCTATTGCACTAAATGGCAACATTTGATATAATAGAGTTACGAAGCTACTATCATATCATTGTACGAATCAGATATTTTGTATTTGATTTTCAATGAACAAAGTTTTTCAATCCGTTTTGTTTCTTTAAGTCTTATTTTTGTGTTCAATCATGAACTTTGGACTTTTGGAAACTAGATTGTAATTCTTGATTCAATCGCTTGTTATTTCTACTAATCTAATCCTCAAACTAGATTTTGTAAAAGTAGCAGGCTTTTGTTTCAAGAACGAGGTAAACATTTGTTTACTCCTTAATGATACACAAATGTTTACAGCATGTCAAGCGTTTTTATCAAAAAAATCAAAATTATTTTTCGGAGGAAAATATCATGTTAGCTGAAAGACTGAAATCACTGCGTTTAGAACATAAATTGACACAAAAAGAAATCGCTGAAAAACTCGGTGTTTCTAAAATGACTTATTCTTATTGGGAAAATGGTCAACGAAATCCTAAAAACGTACAACAACTTGCAGACTTTTTCAACGTTTCTACTGATTACCTTTTAGGTAAAACAGACATTAAAAATCAAAAGAAACTTGATGATGACTTAGAAAAATCACTTGATACATTCAGGTCATTTGACGGTAAACCTATGACTGATTCAGACCGTGAAACAATAAGAGAAGTTTTGAAAAGACGACAAAAAGAACGAGAGCAGAAAGCAAACAAATAATATGCTCAAAAAAATTACTAGAAAAATAACAGAACTAGGAATAGATATTGAGTATTGT